>JAACDH010000341.1 GCA_009936995.1 Rhodobacterales bacterium | reverse complement strand
GTCATCGACGTCGGAACGGTCGCACGGTTGTCCGACCACCACTTTCGACTGACGGGGTCGAGCCGTTTGTACGACTGGGTGCTGCGCCACAAAGGCTCCCTCAACGTCGACGTACAAGACCCGTCCGACGAGTGGTCCACTATCGGTATTCAGGGCCCTCTGGCCTGGCAAATTGCGGAAACGCTCTGCCCGCAGGGCATGACTGAACCCGCCGAAGAGTCCACCGTACTCACCACCGTGCGGGGCGTTCAGGCCTGGCTGAGTCGGCATTCCGAACAGCGCTACGAGATCGAGGTCCCCACGGAACAGGTCATTTCAGTCTGGGATGTGATTCTCAAAGTAGGCGAACCCCAGGGGCTGGTCCCTTGCGGGCTTGACGCAGTCAATGTACTGCGTGTCGAGGCGGGTATGCCGCTGTTGAACGTAGACTTTCGAGACTGCTCCCCCAAAGAAGCGGGGCTGCAGGACTGGGTTGATGACGACCGTGCCGTGGGTTTTCTGGGTCAAGATGTGCCAAGAAATGCACCAGATTCCTGGTCTACCGTGGCCATCGAGATCACCTGGGAGCACCTTGAATCGCTTTACGCGTCCTACGGTCAAGCGCCCACGCTGCTTCCCAAGGTCAGCGACCTTCCGGTGCCGGTGTACGATCGCGACGGACGGGCTCAAGTTGGTCAAATCACGAGTGCAACCTGGTCTCCATCGCTCAAGACGCACATCGCGATCGCCCAAGTTCGCCCCAGCCACGCGCAACCGGGTACCCACCTCCGGGCTGAGCACACGGTCGCCTTCGGTCGCCGCCAACTTCCGTGTGTGGTGGTTCTTCTCCCATGGACATCCACCCCGGAACAGGCCGCATCTTGAACGAGCAGTGGGATGCAATTATCGTGGGCGGGGGGCATAATGGCCTGATCTGTGCGGCCTACTTAGGTCGGGCGGGGCGCCGTGTTTTGCTGCTCGAACAACGTCCCCAGGTTGGCGGTGCTGCTCTGACGGAGTCGGTGTTTCCAGGATTCAGCTTCTCGGTGGCGTCCGACACCGTTAGTCTCCTTCGCCCTTGGATTTGGCGGGATCTAAGTTTGTCCCGGCACGGACTGCGGGTTGAGCCGCTTGCAGGCCATGATGGGCCCCAGGTCGCCGGCCCCGGTCTGGCCTTGTGGCACGATTCGCACCGCACCTACGACGAACTCGCACGGTTTAGCGTACGGGACGCCCAACGATTCCCAGACTATCGCCGAGTGCTCAATCGGCTGTCACAGCTCGGCCAAGGTCTGCTCGACCACGCCGCCCCCAGGCCCACAAGCCTGGCTCCACGGGACCTGAGCCACATGTGGCGTGTCGGATCGTCCATCGTCGAGCTTGGACCCGAAATCGCTGCGATAGCGCTTCAGTTTCCCTCCTTGAGCGCCCTCGACTTCTTGGATGGCTGGTTCGAGTCCGATACGCTGAAAGCGCTGCTGGCCTTCCAAAGTATTCCCGGTAGCCGTCTCAGTGTTCGGGCACCGGGCTCCGCATACGGCTTGCTTCACGCAAACTTAGGACAGCACGACGGGGCAGTAGGTCGTCGAGGCATGGCGATCGGTGGAAACGGCGCGGTCACCCAAGCTATTCTAAGGGCCGCTTTGGGCTTTGGTGTAGAGGTCCGCTGCGACGCCAAGGTGGACCATGTTCGTCTTCGAGGCGAGCGAGCCGTGGGCGTGACGCTCGAAAACGGCGACGAACTGAGCGCCAAAACCGTGGTATCTGGCTGCGATCCAAAGCGGACCCTGTTGAGTCTGGTCGGCGAAGAGCACCTAAGCGACGTTCAGCGCGCCCAGGTGCACGGCCTCCGCACAGCGGGGAGCACCGCCAAGGTCAACCTGGCCGTCGATGCGCTCCCCACGTTCGTCGGCAGGTCCGCATACGCCTCCCATCTCCGCAGCGAGATCGCAGTGGCGCCCTCGGTGACTTACCTGGATGACGCCTGTTCAACGGCCGAACAGGGCCAGATGCCGGACCGCCCCCCGCTTAGGCTCGTGGTGCCATCGCAGTTCGACGGACGGATGGCCCCTGTCGGTCAACACGTGCTCTCTGTCCTCGTTTCCTACGTGCCAACCCACAGCCCCGACCCAGACCACGTCGGCAAGACTGTGCTTCGCACCCTCGAAGACTTCAGCCCCGGGCTCACCTCAAGCGTGCGCCACATGCAGGTGCTCACTCCGCGCGTGCTCCAGGCGACCTTTGGACTTACTGACGGCCATATTTATCACGTCGCCCACACCCCCGACCAGCTCGGCGCCCTCCGAACACCCACGAATTCAGATCGGTATCGAACGCCTTTTCGAGGGTTGTGGATGTGTTCTGCGGGGGTGCACCCTGGTGGCGGAGTCATGGGCGCGTCGGGCGGACTCTGTGCCCAAGCCATGCTCCACGGTGGGTCGGTTTGAGGCGCGCTGTGGTGATTGGTGCTGGGCACAACGGGTTGGTTGCGGCCTGTGTGCTCGCCACAAAAGGCTGGGAAGTCGAGGTGATCGAGCAGGGCGAGCGGGCCGGGGGCTTGGCCCGACGCGAAACGTTTGCGACCGGATTCCAGCATACCGGTTTGCTCCGTAACAACGGTGGGATCCGGCCATCGCTGCTGGCCGATCTGGGCCTCTCCAACCTGGCCAGTACGGCGCCGCCGCTCACCTGGGGCGAGGACGCCGAGGGTCGGGTCATCGGTCTGGGAACCCATGGCCAAGACCACCAGCTGGCCGAAGAACAGCAGTGGGCAGGATTCCTGGACTTTATCGAGTCGTACCGTCCACTGTACGACCAGATGAGAAGCCGCCCAGCCCCCGCCCCGCTGGGTGGATTGTCGCTAGATTTGGTAACCGCGTTGTGGCACACCCGCGCGATCGGCGAACAAGCACTGACCTCTCTGATTCGGACCATCCCGCAATCCTCGGAGGCCTGGCTTCAGGCCAATGTCCCAAATCCAGCCGTTCGCGCGATGGTAGCGGCGCAGGGACTCAGAGGCGGCTGGCACAGCCCCTTCGAGCCAACCAGCGCTG
>JAACDH010000340.1 GCA_009936995.1 Rhodobacterales bacterium | reverse complement strand
CTTACAGAGACCTCCTACAAGCAGCTCGTCAACGACGTGCTCTCCGGGGTGTCCCTGCTCCAAGAGCGACCCAATATCGAGTCCTCGAAGGTGGGTCTCGTCGGTCACAGCCAGGGGGCCTCCATCGCTACCTTGTCTGCCGTAACCTCCGAGAGCGTCTCTTTTGTTGTGATGCTCGCGGGCCCAGGAACCACCGGACGGCTCCTACTCCTCGACCAGGCCGAGGCCATCCTCGACGTCAGCGGCGTGCCCACCGATCGGCTCACCACCCACCGCATGGCCCACGCCCAGGCCCTAGACGCCCTCGACAAAGACGCCGCCACCCAGCGTAGCGCCTTCAAGAAGATGGTGTCGATTCAGGTGGACATCGCCACAGATCTACTCGGCCAGCCCCGCCCCGCCGATCTCAACCCCATCGTCGATGGTGCCCTGGCTGTGGTGGACACGCTGGGGTTCCGCGAGCTGGTGGCCTACGATCCGCGGCCCACCCTGGCGGCGTTGGACGTTCCGGTGCTCGCCCTCAATGGTAGCAAAGACCTCCAGGTGCTGCCCACGCCCAACCTCGAGGCAATTCGTTCCGCCCTCGGCCAAAACGACGACACAACGGTGATGGAGTTTCCCGGTCTAAATCACCTGTTCCAACACGCCGATAAGGGCACGATGGACGAGTACGGGATGATCGACGAGACGGTGGCGCCCGAGGTGATGGAGACGGTGAGTGCGTGGCTATTGAAGCGCTAGAGAATGTCCCGACGGGTCCAAATACCCTCCACATAAAACCAGATCTCTTCCTCCCCATCGGTCTCGACGAAACACATCGTTCCCTCCGCGATGTCTTCGAGGGGGAGCAGATCTACATGGGCCACAGGCGGTAGCCAGGGGATCTTCTGGATGAGTCTTGTGCTGATGTCATCTTGTTCCATGGCCCTACTCGAAACTTTCACCGTTCTTCACGACTCTCTCAATATCGACGCTATTGCGGATGTCGTCCAGCGGATTGCTGTTCAGGACCACAAAGTCGGCCAACTTACCGGCTTCTATGCTGCCGAGCTGTTCTTGCAGCCCCATGTAGAGGGCACCGTCAATTGTAGCCGCGCGCAGTGCATTATGAGGCGACATGGCGTCGGGGCCGGCGAGGCCCCATAGCTCCCAGTGCACGCCCATTCCCTGAAGTTGGCCGTGGCCGCCAAGGGTGACTTTTACCCCTTCTTCTTGCAGGATCGCCCCCATAGCCGCGGTGCGTTGGAACCGCCAGTCCTCGTCTTGGGCCATCAGCGTGGGCCGCCACAGCTTGGCGTCGAGCACCCGGCGAGGATGGTGACGCAGCAGACGCTCGTTATTCAATGGATTAGAGTGCTGCATAAAGTAGTTCTCGCCCGATATTCCGCCGTATGCAACCACCAATGTCTGGGTGTAGAAGGTGCCGAGCGTGTCGTCGGTGTGGCTGCCCGCCCAGAATCCGAGGATGTCGTTGTAGATGGGGGTGACGGGCAGGCTGTGCTCGATGGCGTGGAAGCCATCCGCGATCATACCCAGGTTCATCCAAAGGTCTCCGCCGCCTTCAGGCACACAGAGCACGTCCTCTTCGACACAGGCTTGCACGTACCACTGACGGCGCTCGCGCTGAGACTGCTGGTACACCTTCACCGAGTGGGCGCCCACGGCCTTCATTCGGCGCACATGGCCTCGGGCGGCATCCTCGTCGGGGGTTTGAGCGCCGGCGTTGGAGAGCGCGCCGTACAGCACGCCGCCGGTGGAGTACACCCGCGGTCCGACCATAGCGCCCGACTCGACCAGCTCGGCCTGGGTGAACACCAAGTCGGTGTGAGCGGACGGATCTTGGACGGTAGTCACGCCAAAATCGAGGGCCGTCTGATAGCGCCACTCCTGCTCGGGCAACACGTCGGCGCTGCTGAAGTGCAAATGAGCGTGTACGTCGACCAAGCCGGG
Source organism: Rhodobacterales bacterium (assembly GCA_009936995.1). Classification (GTDB taxonomy): domain Bacteria; phylum Myxococcota_A; class UBA796; order UBA796; genus JAACDH01. The sequence goes on along the minus strand of JAACDH010000340.1, from coordinate 2,288 downwards.
GATGATCGTCTTTCCGGTGAGGTCAACCACCTCGGCGTCCTGGGGAATCTCGCCGTTCACACTAGCGATTCGGTCGCCGTCGACTACGATGGTAGCGTCTTCGAGCACCTCGTCGCCGTTCATCGAGATCACCCGAGCGTGGGTGTAGGCCACCACAGCGGTGGGCCGAGCCCGGTCGTAGGAGATCTGGAGCGCGGTCGACACCACGCCCTCTCGCTCGGCAAAGGCGTCTGCGTCTTCGTCTGCGTCTGCGTCTGCGTCTGCGGTATCTTCGTCGTCGTCGTCGTCGTCGTCTTCCTTGTCGAACAGACCTTCAAGCGCAAGGGCATTGAAGGTGTTTCCCGCCATCCAGGTGACCTCGGCACCATCTTCGGACCAACCCAGCCAATCACCGACGACCTTGGTGACCGAGACGCTGGGGACCTCGCCGCCATCGACCGCAACCAATGGCCCCATGGCCGGCAGTTGAGCCACGTGCAGTTGGTGATTCAGCTTGTAGGCGATGTGCGTAAAGTCAGGAGACAACGACGCCTCTTCGGCGCCACCCAACGACAGATGGTCGCGCTTATCGGTGCCGTCTAGGTTGACGCTCACCAAAGTGCTGCTGCTGGGCGAGCGCGGAACGTCCCAGCGGTCGTCCATCCACCAGATTCGTCCGTCTCGGAGGTGGAGCCTGGGCGCGCGAGGCCCTCTATTGTGGATGCTGGTGACCACTTTCTTAATCCAACCCTTCTTTTCGGGTGTCAGCAGCACCACTTCGTACCAGGGTTCACTGCCCAAATCCGGGCTGGTGCTGCCGGCCACACCGCGCAAGACCACCACTTGGCCGTCGGGTCCAAACGCCGGATTTACCATCTGGCCACGGATGGGCAGCTCTTGGGCACGACCGCGACCGGGCACGAAGTGCAGACGACCGCCGTCGGTGTCGGACCACGAGGTATACAGCAGGTCCTCGCCGTTCGGACTCCAGCGAGGTGCGTAGCCCGTTCCTTGGGAAATCCGCGTAGTCTCGCCGTCTTCGGTGCGCACATAGACACTGGCTAGGGCGCTAAAGGCGATGGCTCCACGGGCGGACTTGGACGACCAGCGGACGACCTTGGCCGTGGACGCGTCGGCGATATCTATGGTGGGACGTGCGACGTCGTGCATCGTCCAGTCCCCCTGGAGGTGGAACGGGATCTCGGTGCGCTCGCCGTCCAGGGACATCCGCCACAGCTTGCCCTGGGCCCAGAGCACCAGGTCGCCGTCTTCGGTCCAGTCCATGCGGGGATAGGTGCCGTGCACGGCGGAGCCTTCGAGGGCATCGGGAGACAGCCAGTCAGCGAGGACGGTGCGGGTGCCGGTCTCGAGATCGAGGCGTTCGAGCAGCGTCTGGGTGCGGTCGCGCGACACGAAGACCAGGGACTGGCCATCGGGCGTGAGCATCGGATGGCTGGCCGAGCCGGGGCCGTGGGCGACGGGCAGGGAGTCACCTGTGCGTCGGTCCATGCGCTCGATGCGCCACAGGCCCGATGCGGGGTTCTCGTTGTAGTCGAATCGGCCGTAGCGGGACGAGAACCACAAGTAGTCGTCGTTGAACGTGGGCTCACCCGCGTGTGGATGCGCGTCGAATTGGGTGCGAGCGATGCCGCTGCCGCCGTGCAGACTGTAGCTCCACAGCTCGGTCACGCCGATGCTGCGGGTGTCGACGGTGCGACGACGGGCCAGCAGCCAGTCGCCGTTGGCTTCCCAAGCCGGCCAGGTGACCCGGGCGACGTCTTCTTCGGTGACCTGCTGTGCATCGGTGCCGTCGGCGTTCATCACCCAGATCTGCTCGTTGCCGCCTCGGTCCGAGACGTAGGCGATGCGTTCGCCGTCGGGGCTGAAGCTGGCCTGACCGTCCCAGGCGGCGCCCTCGGTGAGCCGGGTGGCCTCTCCGCCCGCCAATGGCAGCGTCCACAGGTCGCCGAGCAAATCGAAGACCAGAGAATTTTCCCGAACCGTCACGTTCATCCAGGTCCCTTCATTGAGGTCGAGATGAACCGTGTGGGTGGGTCCGTGAGCCGCATTAACGTCCCAGTCCTCCAGACTTTCAGCGTTTTTGAGGGCCTCCGCCGAGTCATCGGCGAAAGACAGCGTCGCGAACAGAATACAGGTGATCATCAGGCGCGCGTATCATTGTACATTTCAATCCTCCACCCAACGATCCGTAAAGTAGGCATGGCCTCCCCCCTGCCCCGAACGAAGAAGCAGATGAAATCGTCCCTGAACAAAAAGGTACCGGTTGAGCGCTTTCTACACCCCAACGT
>JAACDH010000339.1 GCA_009936995.1 Rhodobacterales bacterium | reverse complement strand
GATCTGGTCGAAGAGGCGGTTCTGGAGGAATTCGAGCGCATCTCGGACCGTGGCGGCGTCCTCGGTGCCATGGAGCTTCAGTACCAGCGGACCAAGATTCAAGAGGAGTCGCTGTACTACGAACACCTCAAGCACAGCGGCGTGCTGCCGATCATCGGCGTGAACACCTCCCTGGACCCCAAGACCCTCGGTGACGATTACGAGGCGCCCGATGTCGAGCTTCGGCGCTCCACCGACGAAGAGAAGAACGCGCAGATCGACAGCGTTCGTCGCTTCCAGGCCCTGCACGCCGACGAGGTTGGGCCGGCCCTGCTTCGTCTCCAGCAGGTGGCCATGGACGGCGGAAACGTCTTCGCAGAGCTGATGAGCACCGTACGGGTGGCCACGCTGGGGCAGATCTCCGAGGCGCTGTACTCCGTGGGCGGCGAGTACCGCCGAAACCTCTGAGTTCGTTATGTTAAACCTGGCTTACAGCACTGATGATGACTGGGCTGTCCGAATCCTGCCCAGCCTCGACGAAATTCTACTGGATCACACCCACTGCGAGAAAAAAGCGGCATCTACGGCGTTGGGGCTTATCTTTCGCTACCAGCATCGCCGCGAGATGATGACATCGCTCTCGGAGCTCGCCAGAGAGGAACTCGAGCACTTTGAGCTGTGCCTGACGTTGTTGGACGAGCGGGGCATTGTGTTTCAACGGCAGCGCCCCAGCGCTTATGCGAGTCGCTTGCACGTGGTGGTTCGCGACGGCGAGCCCCAGAAGCTCACCGATCTGTTGCTCATTGGCGCGCTGATCGAGGCCCGCAGCTGTGAACGGATGCGCATTCTCTCCGTGGCCCTCCCCGAAGAGAAGCTGCGCACCTTCTATAAGGATTTACTCGCCTCGGAGGCCCGCCACCACATGCTCTATGTGGATTTGGCGGCCACCTATGCGCCTCGCGATGAAGTGATGGCGCGGCTGGAAGTGCTCGCAGCCCACGAGGCCGAGGTGATTCGCACCGAGGCGCCCGTCGCCCGATTACACAGCGCGGGTCCACAAAAGCACACGCGCTGAGTTCGTCTGGGTACACTGGTCAGAGGAGGACACCAAATGCGCGCGATTTCCCTGCTGGCCCTGCTGATGGCTTGCACACCCGTCGAACCCGTCGACGACGAGACCACCATCACCCTGGCACCCCCGACCGGCAGCGGCGATATGGTCCGAATTGAGACGATTCACGGCGCCATCGAGATCCAGCTCTTCTTAGAGGAGGCGCCCGACACCAGCGACAACTTCCTGTCCTATGTCGAGGCGGGCTTTTACGATGGGACCGATGGAAGTGGAGCGGGCACGTTCTATCGCGGGGTTCCAGCCTTTGTGCTTCAAGGTGGAGGAGTGGTGCTAGATGGCAGCAGTAAGGCCACACAAGAGGCGATTGTGAATGAGGCGGTGGCCTCGGGACTGTCCAATGTCGCTGGAACAGTGGCCATGGCGCGCACCACCGACCCAGACTCTGCCACCACCGAGTTCTTCATCAACCTCGAAGACAACCTCGGCCTCGACCCCGGCGCCAGCACCGAGGACGGCTACGCGGTGTTTGGTGAGGTCGTGGTGGGCTGGGACGTGGTCGAGACCATCATGGCCATGCCGATCAGCGGCGAAGACCTGGATTCGCCAGTAGAGTTCTTGGTGGTGACACGGTTCTAGCGTCGACGCTCGCCCAAGCGGCGTCTACCCCACCTGTTCAGGCTTAATAGCGGCGACTACCGAAGCTCGGACCGCTGGCCGGCGCACCCGCTCACCCTTAGGTGATGCGCCAGTGCTCTCCTAGTGGCGTTGCCCGACCCTGCTCACGCAGCCAGATCAGCGTAGTGGTGACCTGCACGGCGGCCAATGGGTGTAGCCGAGGATCGAGCTCGGTGTAGACGGCCGCTGCGATCTCCAGAGCGGTGCTGGTGCCAAGCTTGTTGAGCGCATCGCGGACCTGGTCTATGCGGCTGTGGCGGTGGGCGATGTAGAAGCTCAACACCGCTTCGGCGTGAGGCAGCGCGTCGCCATGAGCCGGCAGCAAGACGCTGGCGTCGAGGCCTCGCATGTCTTCGAGGGACTGTAGGTATTGGCCTAGGTTTCCGTCGTGGGGCGCGATGGCGATGGTGCCCACGCCCGCGACCATATCGCCGGCGATCACTGCCCGGCTGTCCTCGTCCAGAAACACCAAATGTCCCGGCGCGTGACCTGGAGTGTGGTAGGCGGTGATGCTGCGTCCACCGCATTGCAAGGTTTGTCCATGGGCCCAGGTCTGGTCGAGGTGGATGCCTGGTAGCCAGTCCACGTTGGCGGCGTGGGCGACGATGGGAATGGGGTTACACGGCGTGGAGAACTGATCCCGCAACGCCACAGCGCCGCCCACATGGTCGTGGTGGTGGTGGGTGAGGACAATGCGTTCGATGCGCTCCCCGTTCGCCATGCGCGCCTCGATCTCGTTGGCGAGCAGGTGCTGTTGATCTTCCCAGGGACTGGCCGGGTCAAAAACGGTCAGGGGTCCGTCGCCGACAATCCACGTATTGGTGTGGGGCGCGGGCGGTAGGGTGGGGGGGCGGAGGGCTACCCGTCGAATTCCTGGAATGTTAGAGTTCATGAGGTCCTCTATTATGCCAGGCATGACGATGCGCATTCCCGATGCTGAGCAATTCGCGATTCATTGGTGGGTCGAGCCCGCGATCGATGCTCCTGATGGCTTGGTGCGGTATGTACTTCAGAGCCCCGCCGGGTCCGAACGGCTGATCATTGAGATCGCCGAAGACCAATGCGCTGTGGGCATCGCCCGTGTAAGTGGTGTGAATCTGGTCGACCGACTGTGGATCGAAGGCGTCGAGAGGCTGTGGTTCGAAGAAGACTTCGAGCGGCTGTTCGGCGAGGGGCGCTTCGGCGACGGTCAGGTGAGCTTCTGGATTCAGCGGCATCCGGTGCCGTCGTTCAAGCTGACGTTTGGCCTGGGGCGGTCGGTCGACTGATGTCGTTGAGCTCAGGCGCTGCCCACCGTCGTGACTTTTTCGAGGCGCGTGCACGGCTGATTTACTAGGCCGAGCCACGCGGCAACTGCGAGTCTTTTGGGTCCTGCGCCGAGGATTCGCGTGCTCACAGGAGCGCGGTCTGGCCTACCCAGAGGAGGAACAGGAGAAACATGACGCCGACGGCTCCAAGAGCCACCTTTTGCTCGATGGTCATCGTGCGCTCGGGCAGTGGAGGCGTCGGTAGTCCGTCTTCACCGGTGGGCAGGGCGTGTTCGTGTCCCAGCGTGACGTTGGCGTCGCCGAGGGCGGGTCCGCTGGTTCCGGGCTCGGGGGCGTTTTTGGGGAGCCACCCGGTCGTGGAGGGATCGCCGGCGTTGAGGGGTTGACCGTCGATGTTGAGCTCTTCGCTGGGGTCGCGTGAGTCGGTGCTGGGCACCATGGTGTGCCCCGCCATGAAACCTACTGCGCCTGTATCAGTTGGAATAACCTGTACTTCGGCTAGCACGGCATGATCGTCTTCTGCCTGTTCTTCGACCCAGCCGTCTTCGGGAGACACGATGGCTGCGGGACGAATGGGCGTAATTACAGGCGTTGGCTCCACCTCGACCTCGACCTCGACCTCGACCTCGACCTCGACCTCGGAGAACTCGTCCGGTGTGTCGTCGCCGTCGATGACGGAATCGGGGGCGTTGAGGTCCCATGCAGCTGTATTGCCGCCGCTGAGAACCTGTTCGGTTTCTGCGGTTTCGTCGGAGACGATCTCGGTGGCTTCAGTGGTGTCGGAAACTTCATCGGGGTTGTCGGGACGCACGACGGGAAGTTGCTCGGACGGCAGCGGCGCGTGCGGCGTTCGGGGGATGACTGGAGCGCTGGCCGCCGACATGGTACGGGCTTCGGGGATGTCGGGGTTGCTGGCCTGTGACGGTGGATCGGCATCGGTGAAGACGGACGGCGGCGGGGAGACCTCGTCGAACGCGTCGAGGGTTTCTTTACCGGCGTGGGCCATGGGGCGTTCAGGTACGTCGATGGCGGAGGTGTCGTCGATTTTCACCGACTGAGTGGCGGGCTGTGGTGTCGCGGGAGCAGAGTCCTGTTGCGCTGACGCCACGTCGGTCTCGGCCGTAAACATCACTGGAGCGTCGCTGTCGCTGTCGCGGTCGCTGAGCCACTGACCCAAGAAGCGTCGGTCGGAGGTGCCCCCGGCTTTACGGGACAAGGCGAGCAGCTGTTGTCGGACCTGGTGCATGGTTGGATATCGGTTTGCTGGCCGGTTATCGAGCATTTTTCGTAAAAGTCGAGCCAGGGCAGGCCACTGACGGTCGACAGGATCGACGATGAGCTCGATGTCGCCGGCTTGGGCGTGTTCGGCGCTCCGCCAAGGCACGCGGCCGGTGATCAGCGCCGCGGCCAATGCTGCGAGAGACCATTGGTCGGTGGCCTCGGTGGGGACCTCTCCACGGGCGCGCTCGGGCGGCATCCACAGGTCGGCGACGGAGGCCTCGTGTCCTCCGGCAAAACCAAAAATCCACACCTGCCCCTCGGGGGAGAGCCAAATGGTCTCGGCGGTGAGGTGGCCGTGGCACCGGCCTCGGTGATGGGCGTGCTGGAGGGTCTCGGCGATCTCGAGGAGCACATCGAGGAGGGTGGCGGGCGTCATGACGATGCCGTTGGTGCGACGGGCGTCGACGACGCGGTCGAGTCCACCCCCGTAGATGCCCGAGATGGCGATGGCTCCGGCACCCTCGTAGATGGCGACGGCTTCGGGTACCCGCGCATCTTCGACACCCCGAAGGTTGTCGTAGTGGGTTTGCAGTTGACCCCGCTCGGCGTGAGAAGCGTCGGGATGCAGAATCTGCACCAAGACATTCGTGGGCTTGCGACGGGTCATACCGGTGCGCTTTGCCCGGTACCAGTCACCTGGCTCCGGGACCGATGCGGCCTCGGTGATCTCGAAGGGGCCGACGCGAAGTCCGATCACCAGCGCTTCCTTGGTAGTGGGGAGGGGAGAGCGCGAGAATGTTGCGCAGGTCGGATCATAGCACTCTGCCGGAGCCTCACAAAAGCTCCAGCCACAACACAGCGCCGCACGCGGCCCGTTCCGCTGGACTGTCGAGGTCGAGGTGCGGCATGATGACGACCGGAACATCTAGTAAACCCGAGAGATCCGCAAAGTTGGACTGTGCGGATAGGTCGGTTCCGGACAGAACCTGATTCAGGACGACGCCAGCAACCTGCAACCCGTCGGCGCGTATGGCATCGACCGTGAGGCGCGCATGGTTCAGAACCCCGAGCCGGTTGGCTGCCACGACGATGACGGCGCCCTCGGTCCACAGAGCCAAATCACTCACCTCGATGGCTGCGACTTCGCGGGTGGCGCACTGGAGTGGAACCCGCCAACCCCCGACGCCTTCGATGAGCACGGTCTCGGCCCGGTGGGATGAGATCCAGGACTTCAGCGCGGCTGGGTCGAGGGTGTCGCCAGCCAGCAGGGCTGCTCGATGTGGGGAGAGCGGTGGCTCCCAAGCGGCGAAGTACTTGGGCGGGTGCCCAGCGGCGTCCGCGATGCGCTGTGCGTCCTCGGGGACGCTGCCCGGCGCGACCCCCGAAGCGACTGGTTTCGCGGCCACGACAGTGCCTCGGGTTCGAGCTGCCTGAGCGAGGCAGGCGGTGACCGCGGTCTTGCCTATGTCGGTGTCTGTACCTGTGACGAACCAGCGCATAGAATGGAGGTAGCCAGACAGAGAGCTAAGGGCTACTTCTACTGGCTGGAGGCGACACCATGAGCATTCCTGTACACGTCATCGGCGGCTACCTTGGCGTCGGAAAAACCACGGCGATGGTAGCAATTCTCGCCATGCTCCCCAACGAGCGCGTTGCGGTAGTGGTCAACGATTTTGGCACCAGCTCCCTCGACGAGCTCACGCTTCAGGGCAAGGGCGCCAACGTGGGCACCGTACGCGAGATCCGAGGTGGCTGCGTCTGCTGCACCGCTCCCGAGGGGTTCGTGGGCGCCGTGGCGTCTCTGCTTCACGATCCGACCATCGATCGCATCCTGGTCGAGCCCACTGGACTCGCGCGTCCCGCCGATCTCATCGACACCCTGCGCCGCGCTCCCTACGCTGACCAGCTCTCTCTCCGCCCGCTGGTGGTCTTGGTCGACCCCGAGGTCCTGCTCGCCGAAACCGATGGCCAGGTGTCCGATCAAGCCCAGGTCGCCGATATCTTGGTGGCGAACCGCGTCGATCTCGCCAGTCCCGCGTCGCTCGCGCACTTCTCCTCCTGGGCGCAAAACCTCTGGCCCAAGCCCATGCTCACGCTACACGCGACCCACGGAAATCTCCCGAAAGACGTCTTGGATTGGGCCGAAGGGCAGGGGCCTCGTGCGGTACGCCACCAGCACCACCACCGCCATGACCAAGATCACGGCGTGACCAGTATGGTTTGGGGGCCAGCGTCGGTGTTTTCTCGCGGTCGTTTGCGTGTTTTGTTGAGTCGGCCGGGCCACGGAATTGCCCGTATCAAGGGGGTGTTTCGCACGGACGAGGGGTGGTCCCGGATGGAGCACAGCGGAGGCGAACTCCACGAGCGCACCACCGGATACCGTCGAGATACCCGAGTGGACGTGATCGCACGTGGCGCCGAGAGTGCGGAGCGACAAGCTGTCTTCCGGGCGCAATTTCAAGAGGCCCTGCTTCGAGAAGATGAGCTTCAGCAAGCGGCAGACGCCCTAGAAGTGGCGTTGCCCAACGGCGATAATCGACGCTTCGACCGCGCTTCATTGCTTGCCCTACCCGATGGCATCGACGATGTGTCGGATCGGCTGCCGGGTCGCGAGGGGGCGGCGGTGACGTTGGCCGCGTTGCTAAAAGCCGCCGGCGCTCCGCACGAGGGGAATGCGGTCGTGGTGGCCGCCGACGGCTTCACCACCGAGCCGGTGGCCCTCGCCGATTTACAGCAAGCCCTCCTCTTGCACAGCTTAGACGGTGCGCCGCTGCCGAACAAGAAGGGCGGGCCGTACCGGCTGATGATTCCCGGGGATGCGGGCCCTGGGGGGCCATGTGCCAATGTGAAAGCGGTGGTTCGCATCTCGGTGAGGTAGCGGGCGTGCTACAGTAAGGGCGGACGTTCGTCCAATCCCCCCGCTGCACAGCACCCCCACATCCCCGGAATACCCATGCGCAACCTGCTCAAGGTCGGCCTGCGACGCTTTGTCCAGGCCCAGTCTCGCTACGCAATTGGCGACCGCCACGCCGTGGTCATCGCCGTCGCCGCCCAGAAGGGGGGTGTCGGAAAGACGACGACCTCCGTTAATCTTGCGGCAGGTCTGGCCAGGTACCACAACAAGCGGGTGCTCTTGGTCGACCTCGACCCCCAAGGCCACGTCGCCACCGCACTCAAGTGTCAAATTCATCCGGGTGGCCAACCGCTCTCTGCCATTTTGGAGGATGACAAGAACGGTACCGAGCTGTTGGATGCGGTCACCACCACGTCTATCCCAGGGCTCGACGTCCCCCCCTACGACGACCGCCTCACTGCGACAGAAGACCTGCTCGGCACGCGTATTGGCAAAGAGATGATTCTCAAGGACAAGATCCGCATCACCCGTAGCCACTACGATGTCATCCTCCTCGATTGCCCGCCGCACCTTGGCAACCTCACGATCAACGGACTGTGCGCCGCCGACCAGGTGCTCATCCCTTGCGACCCCAGCCCGTTGGCGCTGAAGGGCGTCGAGGCGCTGATACATTCAGTGGCTACCATCGCCGCTCGGCTCAACCCCGAGATCGATCTTATGGGTGTTCTACTCACACGAGTAGACGGTCGAAATACCAATTTGAACACCAGTATTGTAAGTCAGATTGAAGAATCCTACGGCGAGGGCTTGCTGCCCGTTCGCATTGGCATCAACAGCTCCTTGGCCAAGGCGCAGTCCGAGGGCAGGGACATCTTCGCCTTCGACCAAAAATGTCGAGGCGCAAGCCAGTATCGAGCCCTCGCAGATCACGTGGTGGAGTTGCTGGGCTAGCGCATAAGCTGCAGAGGCAACGGGACCATTGCGGGTCTGCCTTTTTGCGTGCTAAGTACGCAGAAGGAGCTCCGAATGTCCGTCCGTACCCGCATCGCAATTGCGACGTTGTCATCCCTGTTGTACAGCTGTGGTGGGTCCGTTCAAGACACGGGTTTGGACTGCGCGCAGTCTCCTACATGGCACCAGGATGTGGCGCCGATCATCGGGCCGAACTGCTCTGGCTGCCACTCCGAAGGTCAGATCGCCGCTTATAGGCCGTTGCTTACCTACGAGCAAAGTCAGCCCTGGTCGGCTCTTATCGCAGATGAAGTGTCGGCTCGGACCATGCCGCCCTTTATCGCGGACTTCGAAGGCGATTGCCCTGAGCGTTTCCCGCTCATTCACGACCGGAGGCTTGCGAAGTCCGACATTGACACGCTCACTCGGTGGCACGCCTGTGGCGCTCCTCTGGGCGACGCCTCTTCCGCAGCCCCCATCGAGTCACCACCCTCGGCGTCATTGTTGGACTACACGCACGAGATTGAACCGGAAAACGGGTACTCGCCTACACGGGGAGATTTGGCCATTTGTTGGGCAATGCCCATCCCCGAATCTTGGTTTGAGACTGGCGAAGACGCAATTTGGCTCAACGCCCTTGAGGTGTTGCCGGAAGACGCTACGGTCACTCATCACATCCAGGTTCAAATCTTTCCCGATGAGAGTATCGATAGCCAGCTCAACCAGCTTGGATATTTCGACTGCACGGGAATTGGCGGGCTGGGTGGAATCGATTTTGCAGGCTGGTTGCCGGGTACTTTACCGGTCGAAATGCCCGCTGATGTGGCCGTCGAGGTCACCCGCTCGTCCCGCATCACCATGCAGATTCACTACCACGTCGACAACGACGAGCCTCACACCGACAAAACCCGTCTACGGCTTCGTTTCGGTGAAGAGCCCGCGCTACAGCCTGAGATTTACCGCGTGGGCGATGCGCGAAACGCGAGTCAAGGGCTGCTTCCCGGTCCCAACGATCTGGGCGTGCCCGTCTTCTACATTCCGGCCAATACCTACGACCACACCGAAGAGATGGTCTACAGGGTTCCCGGCTCTCCGAGCTCAGAATTTCGTGCTTTCATGCTGACGAATCACATGCACTATGTCGGAACGGACATGCGGATGTGGGTTGAACATCAGCCGGAATTCGCCGCTCCTGGTGAGCCCCTTGTCGAGTGTTTGCTGTGCACACCGCGCTACGACTTCGGATGGCAGGCGTTCTTCTACTACGCCGCGATGTCTGGCCAGGCACCAATAATGCGGGGTGGCGACACGATCCGTTTGCGCTGTACCTATAATAACAACGTCGACAATGAGCTCTGGATGCAGGCTCTGGAAGACGAAGGAATGCCTCGAGTACCCGTCGATGTCCTCTTTGGGGTGTCTACCCTGGACGAGATGTGTCTGGGAATGGTGGGCGTGGTTCCGGTTGTAGGAAGTCAATGAACGTACGTGCACACTGGATTTTAGCGGCGCTTTGTGCAGGTGAACTCACGCTTTCGGGTTGTGGCAAAGACCAAGCCATAGAGGATGTTGACGGCATCCAAGACCCGCAGATCGAGCACCTGTCGTCTACCGACCGCTTGTTGCGGGTGTCAATGGCCGTTCGCGGCATTCGCCCCAGCGTCGCCGACCTCGACCGGGTACATGACGATCCTAGGGCCATCGACGATCTTGTCGATACCTACCTCGCCAGCTACGAATTCGGTGAGACGGTACGCGACCTCCACGCCGAGCTGTATTTGGTTCGTGCCGACACGACCTTCCAGCTGCCGGTCCAGGGCGTCCTCGAAGACCTGGAATACGATCAGATCGACCTACACGAATCTACGGTCGAAGCGCCTCTTCGCTTGGTCGAAGACGTGATCATGAACGACCGGCCGTACACCGAAATCGTCACCGGACAGTACGCATATGCGGACCGAGTGGTGTCCGAGATTTATGGCTTGCCATACGACGCTGATGGTGAAACCTGGCAAAAGACCGTCTGGACGGATGGTCGACCACACGCCGGTGTGCTGTCCGACTCCGAAATGTGGCGCCGACACGTCAGCAACGCGCAGAACTTCCACCGGGGTCGGGCAAACTTCGTCTCGAACACCTTCCTGTGCGAAGACATCGCAGACCGCGACGTGGTGGTCCTCGGAGGCGTGGACCTCTCCGACCCCGCCGAGGTCGCCGACGCGGTGATGTCCCAAGAGAGCTGCACCGGTTGCCATCAAGTCATCGACCCCATCGCCGCCGTCTTCTGGGGCTACAAAGAGCAACTGGGACGTGGCGCCATCAACGAAGCCTACCGAGTGGGCTGCGAGTGGGACTGGAGCAAGGGCGAGCCTCCCCGGGGCAGCTATCGCATCGACCATTGGTGCTATCCCCTTCGTTTTTACGTGGTCAGCGACGAAAACCTTTGGGATGAATGGGGATTGCGGCCGCCCGGACTCTTCGGTGAACCCGCCCGCAACATGACCGAGTTGGGAGAGCTGATCGCCAGAGACAACCGCTTCGCTCAATGTACGGCCCGCACGTTTTACGGGTATTTGGGGCAAATGGAGCGGATGGCTGTGCCGTTCGACGTCGCAAGCGACTATCAGACAACGCTCACTCAGAACGACTTCAACATCAAGGCGATGGTTCGCGAGATGGTGATGTCCGAAGAATTCGCCACCATCCGTGTGCTGCAAGACCCCAAAGCAGAGGTCTTCTATCCGGGCATGCAGGTAATTCGCCCCGAGCAATATAGCCGGACCCTCTTCGACCTCACCGGCTTTAGGTGGCTGGCCAATCAAGACCAGTCGGGATGCGCTGCGGGCGGCAACAACTGCTGGCTTTCCGTCGACCTGCTAAACACCGACCTCTACGGCTTCCGGAGCATGCAAGGCGGCGTTGACGGATACACGGTCACCAGCCCCATTCACACCCCGACGCCCACCAAGGCCTTGGCCATGGGAATGGCTTCCGACGAGGCTGCCGGGTTTGTGGTCGAGTTCGACTTCTCGATGCCGGTCACCGAGCGCCACTTGCTGCAGTTGGTCGAGCCCGAAACCTCCGACGAGGCCGCTATCCGGTCCCAGTTGGTTTGGTTGCACAAGCGAATCCTCGGCGAGTTCGTCGGTGTTGATAGCCAGTCTGTGAACTTGTCCTACGGGCTGTGGGAGACGGTCTACGACCGTGAGCAAAATTCCAGCTCTGCCTAGAAGGTCACCCTGTCCGCGCTCCTTCAAGACCCTCGCATGGTGTTTTACTAGGATGTCTAGACTCTCCCGACGTGAATTCCTATGGTCCAGCGCTGCCTCGGTCTCTTTGGCCCCCGTGGCCCATGCGGCGGGCACCGAAAAAGCCAAGTATTTGGTGGTTGTGGTCGCTGAAGGTGGCTGGGACGTCACCGTACTCTTCGATTCCAAGCTGCACACCAGCGCCATCGACGGACCCGAGCAAGACCTCGACCCCGACAACCCGCTCGACTCCGAAGATGTGCAGACCTTTGGCGGCATCATCATCAACGTCAACGAGTTCAAGCGACCGTGGACCACCGCGTTCTTCGAGAAGTGGCACAGCAAGATGGCGGTCATCAACGGTGTGTGGATGGGCTCCATTGCCCACGACCCTTGTCGTTTCCGCATCTTGTCCGGCGTGATGGAAAACACCGCTCCCGATTTGGCTACCATCGTGGGCTACGTACACGGGACAGAGCTTCCGCTGGGCTCTATCGACTTGTCTGGTTGGTCGATGAACGGTCCATTAGCCGCGTCAGCAGGTCGTATTGGTACGAACAGTCAGATCAAGCCGTTGATCGATCCCGCCACGAACTTCAACGCGCCCACCTTCAGTGACGTCCAGTACCCCTTCTTTGCCCGCAGCGAACAAGAGCACCAAGACGTCGCCGGCTACCTATCGGCTCGCAACGCGCAGCTTCGCGAAGGTCGGGGCGGGAGCACCATCAACGACCGCCGTCTTGATGACTTCGACATCTCGGTGCTGCGCGCCGATCGGATTCGCAACGAGGCTACCGGTATTCTGAGCGACCTTACGCTGGGCACACCTGCATCGCTCATCACACAGGCGAGCATCGCCGCAAGCTTGCTCAAGAACGGTTTGTGTCGCAGTGTCACGCTCGACAGTCGGCGCGATTGGGACACCCATGAGTATAACGCCGCCCAGCACGCGAACTTTGATGCGCTCTTTGTCGGTTTGGAGTCGCTCATGACCTCCCTCGAGAATGAAGGGATTCTCAACGAAACGTTGGTCTGCGTGGTGTCCGAAATGACTCGCACACCCAAGCTGAACGGGTCGCTGGGCAAGGACCACTGGGGACACACTTCGGCGTTGCTCATGGGCGCTGGTATTCGGGGCGGCGTTCAGATCGGCGAGACCACCGACACCACCTTGGAGTCCAAGGGAATTGATTATGAAACTGGCGTAATTAGCGACGCCTCGCCCTACAATAAGTACGAGAACCTCTGCGCTGGCATTCTCGAGGTCCTAGACGTCGACCCGGCTGAGTGGTTCCCAGCGGTCGACCCATTCCGGGTGTTTCAGAGTTGATTATGGCTCATCGGATCCCATTCGCTGTGCTCGGGCTTGCGCTCGGAGTTGCTTGCACCAAGACCGTCGATGATTCCGGTGTAGGAGCAGCCAGCGCTTGCTCGGTTGATGGCAATCTGGTCACCTGGACCAACCACGCGGAGCCCTGGCTTCGAACCTGGTGCACACCGTGTCACCACAGCGAACTGCAGGATGTTCAACGCCAAGGGGCGCCTATCGGTGTCGATTTTGAGACCTACGAGGGTGTGGTCGGGTGGGCTGATCGAATTCTCGCCCGTGCGGTTGAAGTTGGTGGGGATATGCCCCCTGCCGGCGGGGTTTCGGACGAGAGCAAAGCCTTAATTGAAGAGTGGATTACCTGCGGTATGCAGGGTGGCGTGCAGTCATCCCCCGACCCCTGTGAAGGCGAGCGGCGGCTTTACTCGGGCGATTTCGTGGTGCAAACGGCAGCCGACTTCGACACCTTCTGCGTCGATTACAACGGCATCGACGGTGATCTGTTGGTCAACGGCGGGGATGACGTTCGGGTGGACTGCCTGTGCGAGGTCACCGGCAGCGTTTTGGTGGAAATGAGTTCGGTTTCGTCGGTTGATTTTCCGAACTTGACCACCGTCGGCGCCGATATTCGCGCCAGCGATAGCACAGCACTCGAATCGCTCCTGTTGCCAGAACTCACCGATGTCAGCGGGGCGCTGTCCGTGTCGAACAATGACGGTCTCATCAAGATCGACGTCGACTTTCTGCAGCATGCTGGCAGTATTTTGATCCAAGAGAACACGGTCCTACAGAACTTCCGGCCCAGCCGCATACTCACAGTGGAACACGATTTTGTGGTCCAAGACAATGACACGCTGTCCACCCTCAGCCTCGATCGAATCCTGACGGTTGGTGGAAGCCTTAGTATCGTCGGAAATGAAGCATTGCACTCGATTCTCGGCGATGGATACCAGTTGCAATCCATTGGTGGCGACCTGGTGTTTCAGAACAATCCGCTACTCCAAAGCCTGTACGGCTTCGTCGATATTACCGAGATCGGCGGTAGCCTCGAGGTGGTCGATAACGCTACCTTGGCCTCCATCTATGGCTTCACCCGCCTAACGCGCGTGGGTGGGCATATTCGGCTGCACAACAACGACAGTCTCTACGGCATCGACGGATTTGACTTCATCGCAGTGGTGTCCGAAGAGTTCGAGGTGTCGAACAATCCGGTGCTGCGGTTCCTGTCGGGGTTCCGCATTCTCAGTTCTGTCGGCCTGGCTGGCGAACCGGGTACTCCGCAGCGCGAAATTCTGCTCACCGATCTGCCATCGCTCGAGTCGATCTCGGCGTTCGATGTTCTGGAAGAGGCGGGTGCCTTGAGTATCGTACGAACCGGATTGACGGAACCAGGGCGCCTCGAGGCGCTGCAGGTGGTCCATGGGGACCTGTTCATCCAGCAGAACCCGATGATGATTCACCTCGATGGCTTCCAGTCCATCGAGACGGTCGAAGGCACCCTCCAATTGGGCACGAACCCTCAGCTGGTGGATGTGACGGGTCTTCACAGTGTGCAGCAGGTGACGGGTGACCTGTGGGTACACGACAACGTCACACTGCCAATAAACAACATCGACGACATGATTGACGCCATTGGGGTCCCAAACATCGACGGCGTGATGATTGTCACTGGTAATGGTGGCTGAACGATTACGCTTTCTCATCTACGGAGCGCAAGATATCTGCGTTCAAACCGCTGTTCAACATCGGAAAGGGCAAAGCCAAGGTGGCCTCACGCCAAGCGGGCGAGGCTTTCGGAGGCGCTAGGCCGTCGACCGACGAGGGGTAGTGGGCCGATGACGTTCGACACCGCTCGGTCGACACCGCCGAGGCTTTGGCGGGCGCCCTCCGGCCGGCCGACGTCGAGCCTATTGGGCGCGTTGATGCGGCTCCACCGCCGCCGCCGGCAGCATCCAACCCCCCGACGCCGGTTTCGACAGCGTCCACTGCCGCCGAAACCCCGAAACTGAGAAAACGACGCCTGTAGTACGTTAGTAGCGAACGTCGAGCTCCATCATGGGTGCGCAGCCTGTGGCGTTGTTGGAGAAAGCAGGCGGAACGGCTCCGACGAAGGCCTCGTTCGTCATCCGCATGTAGTTGCTGGCGTCGTTGTTGCAATCCAACGGAATGGTGTCTGCGAGTGGCGCGCCGGGCATCTGGAAATCGAGGGCGAGCCTTCCATTTGCGGGGTCGTAGGGGAACGGAGGTGAGATGGTGATCTCCCAGGCGTCGAAGGCCAGGGGATTGGCCCCGATGGCTGGTAGATTCACTTGGCCCGAGAAGACCTCGCGCTGATCGCGGATGAAGTAGCCGTCGAACGTCACCCCTGATGCCGGAAAACCGGGAGTTCCCGTACCGATCACCACCGTCACATTGGGGATGAGGAGGTCGATGGCTGGATCGAGCTGTTCGCTGCGTCGAAACCGAACAGCAGTCACCTCCATGGGGACGACCGGGAGGGCCTCGGGCTGATTGGCCCAAACATGAGACCGTGTGTATACACCGATGTTTTGGAGGTTGGTTCCGGCTTCGGTCTCACGGACATTGGGGGCCCACACCGTCCGTAGGTCGCACACGTCGCCGTGAAAGTCGCCGTCGCAGATACAGACTGCATCACCAGACGAGTCGTCGCAGGTGCCGTTCGCGCAGATGACCGTGTCGCAGGGAGAGGTGGTGGCTGTTGTTGTGGTGGTCGTGGCTGTTGTGGTGGTCGTGCCGGTGGTCGAAGCCGTGGCGGTTGATGTGGCGCTGCTGGTGTCGGTGACTTCGGCTTTGTCGCCGTTACAGGCCGCGAGCAGAGTGATGAGAACTAGGGTGCACATTGGTTTCTGCAGGGTAATCTCAAGCGTGAGACGAGCGTCGCTCTGCGATTTAACGCCGATCTCATGCTTGCCTATTTAATAAACAGCAGTTGTATTGGCGAGCCAGTCGGTGAGCGAGAGTACGGCTGTCGGCACCCCCTCAACAACGACGGCGATGGCTGGGTCGCTGCGGAAGGACCCGATCGCTCGGAGTAGATGGTTCCAACAAAAAGAGCGACCTACAGAAGGTCGCTCAATCTCGCGAACGCCATGGACGAACGTGGACTATACGCTAAGTTGCGCCTGAAGGGTCTCGATTCGGACGCGGGCTTGGTTGGCCTCTTCGCTGACCCAGTCGAGGGTAGCCAAGTTGGCCTCCACTTCCTTGAGCTGCGCAGCCGCCGCAGCGGTATCCACGTCGGCCTTGGCGACACAAGAATCGGTCAGCAGCGTGACACGCTCGCCCGAGATCTCGGCAAAGCCGCGACCAATAGCGTAACGGGTCTCGCCCTCGGTGGTCACAACGGTACAAACACCGCCCTTGAGCAGGGCGAGTTTGGCGTCGTGATCAGGAAGGACGCCTTCTTGACCTTCCCAAGCGGGAAGGAGGACTTGAAGGACTTTTCCGCTGAACGCGCTCTTGAGCGGCGTAACGATTTCGAGTTGAATCTCAGTAGCCATGTTGGCTCCAAAAGCTCGGTGTTCTGCGTCGGGCTAGCGAGAAGCTAGTTACCGGATGCCATCTTCTCGGCCTTGGCGATGGCCTCTTCGATTCCGCCAACCATGTAGAAGGCGTTCTCGGGGAGGTGGTCGTAGGTACCTTCTAGGATGCCCTTAAAACCACGAATGGTCTCTTCGACGCTGACGAGGACACCAGGGGTGCTGGTGAAGATCTCAGCGACGAAGAAGGGTTGGGAGAGGAACTTCTGAATCTTACGAGCGCGGGCAACGGCCATGCGGTCTTCGTCGGAGAGCTCGTCCATGCCGAGGATGGCGATGATGTCTTGAAGCTCTTTGTAGCGTTGAAGAACAGCTTGGACGGCGCGAGCGGTGTCGTAGTGCTCGTCGCCGAGCACGTCGCGCTCGAGGATGCGGCTGGAGGAGTCGAGGGGGTCCACGGCCGGGTAGATGCCAAGCTCGGAGATCTTACGGTTGAGAACCGTGGTTGCATCCAGGTGGGCGAACGTGGTGGCGGGCGCGGGGTCAGTGAGGTCATCTGCGGGAACGTAGACAGCCTGAACGGACGTAATCGAGCCCTTCGTGGTGGTGGTAATGCGCTCTTGGAGCATGCCCATCTCGGTGGCCAGCGTGGGCTGGTAACCAACGGCGGAGGGCATGCGGCCGAGAAGTGCGGACACCTCGGAGCCGGCTTGGGTGAAGCGGAAGATGTTGTCGACGAAGAACAACACGTCTTGGCCTTCAACATCCCGGAAGTACTCGGCGATGGTGAGCGCGGAGAGTGCGACGCGGGCACGGGCTCCGGGGGGCTCGTTCATCTGACCGTAGCAGAGGACGGCCTTGGAGTTCTCGTAGTCACCGGGCACGAGGACATTGGACTCTGCCATTTCGTGCCAGAGGTCGTTTCCTTCACGGGTGCGCTCGCCGACGCCGGCGAACACGGAGTAACCACCGTGGGCCTTCGCGACGTTGTTGATCAGCTCCATGATGAGAACGGTCTTGCCAACGCCAGCGCCGCCAAACAGGCCAATCTTTCCGCCACGCGCGTATGGTGCGAGCAGGTCGATGACCTTGATGCCCGTTGAGAACATCTCGACCGCAACCGATTGCTCGGTGTATCCGGGCGGCTCGCGGTGGATGGGCAGCGTCTTGGTGGTCTTGAGGGGACCCAGTTCGTCGACGGGCTCGCCGATCACGTTCAGAATGCGACCGAGGACTTCGGGGCCCACAGGCATCTGGATGGGGGCGCCGGTGCTGCGAACCTTGAGGCCGCGACGGAGGCCGTCTGTGGTGTCCATAGCAATGGCGCGGACAGTGTTCTCACCGAGGTGGGAAGCCACCTCGAGGGTGAGGTTCTCTTCTGCGTCAGAGATAGAGGGGTTGCCCAAGCGCAGTGCGCTGAGGATCTCGGGGACGTTGCCGTGTGCGAACTTAATGTCGACGACGGGGCCCATGATCTGGCTAATTGTGCCGAAGGAGGCGTCCATGTTGAACTCCAGAGGTTGGAATCAGAGCGCTGCTGCGCCCGAGACAATTTCGATGATTTCGGTGGTAATGGCGGCCTGACGGGCTCGGTTGTATTCGAGCGACAGGCTGTCGATAAGGTCGTCGGCGTTGCGAGTCGCCGAGTCCATGGCGGTCATGCGAGAAGCATGCTCGCCAGCCTCGGTCTCCAGGAATTTCTGAAGAATGAGGGTCTGGACGAAGAGGGGCAGTAACTCGCCGAGGATCTGCTGTGCGCTGGGTTCGTAACGATAGTCGCCGCCAGCGTCGTCGGCCGAAGCCTCGACGCTGAGGGGGAGCATCTTCTCGAAGGTAGGCGTTTGGGTGAGAACGGACTCGAAGTCATTGAAGGCGAACCAGACTTCGTCCCACTTGCCGTCAATGTAGCCAGCGACCGCGGTGGCCGAGAGCTCACGGACCAACTCACCCTTGTCGAGCTTGGACCAGTCTTCGACATTTTTGATCGTCTCGAACTTGCGGCTGTTCAGGAAGGCGGTTCCTTTTTTGCCGTAGGAGACGATGTCGACAGTACAGGAGCGTTCGTCTAGAAAGACGATGCCCTTGCGCATGAGGTTGTTGTTGAAGCCGCCGCAGAGACCACGGTCACTGGTGAGGAAGACTACCAGGATTCGCTTGATCTCTTCGCGAGCGGTGAGCAGCGGCTCTTCGCTATCGTCGCCAGCTTTGGCGGCGACGCGACCGAGCACCTCGGTCAGCTGCTCCTGGTAGGGGCGAGCGGCCAATGCGGCGTCGGTTGCACGCTTGAGCTTTGCGCCAGCCACCAGCTTCATGGCTGCTGTGATCTGACGGGTCTTCTTGACCGATCCGATTCGGATCTTGATGTCTTTGAGGTTCGCCATTGGGCAATGCCTGTTTTAGAGGGCGGAACGCGGGACCCGGATGAACGGGCCTCGGGGGATGTCCGATAAAGGACCCTAGTTGGGTCCGGTATAGGACCCCATTGAGCTGTCTTAGCTCCAGGTGTTCGCGAACGCATTGATAGCGTCGAGTAAACGGGACTTGAGACCCTCCTTCTTGAGTGTACCCCGCTCGATGATCTCGGCGAGAAGCTCGGACTTGGTCGAGGTGAAGTGCTCGGTCAGGTCGGTGAGGAAGGGGATGACCTTGGGCAGGTCCATGTTGTCGAGCACGCCCTCGGTTCCCGCGAGCAGGTGGAGGACTTGGATTTCGACGGGGAACGGCGCGTACTGCCCCTGCTTGAGGAGCTCGGTGAGCACTGCGCCGCGAGTAAGTTGCGCCCGGGTGTCGTCGTCGAGGTCGGAAGCGAACTGGGCGAACGCTGCGAGCTCACGGTACTGGGCCAAGGTGAGGCGAAGAGGTCCACCGACCTCTTTCATGGCCTTAATCTGGGCGGCGCCACCAACGCGGGACACGGAGAGTCCAACGTTGACTGCGGGACGCTGACCCGCGTTGAAGAGCTCGGTCTCGAGGTAAATCTGACCGTCGGTGATGGAGATCACGTTGGTTGGGATGTACGCCGAGACGTCGCCGCCTTGAGTCTCGATGATGGGCAGGGCGGTGAGAGAACCGGCACCAGCATCGTCGGAGAGCTTTGCGGCCCGCTCGAGGAGGCGACTGTGCACGTAGAAGACATCGCCCGGGTATGCTTCGCGACCGGGCGGACGGCGAAGGAGCAGGGACAGCTGGCGGTAGGCCACAGCGTGCTTTGACAGGTCATCGTAGACGACCAGTGCGTGCATGCCATTGTCGCGGAAGTACTCGCCGATGGTGGCACCGGTGTAGGGAGCTAGGAACTGCAGGGGAGCTGGCGTGGCAGCCGGCGCGGAAACGATGCAGGTGTACTCAAGGGCGCCGTGTTGACGGAGCTTCTCGGCGACCAAAGCGACCGTAGACTGCTTCTGGCCGATGGCGACGTAGATGCAGAACACTTTTTGCTTGGGGTCGTCCTTGAAGACCTTCTGGGCGATGATCGTGTCGATTGCGACGGCGGTCTTGCCCGTTTGACGGTCGCCAATGATCAGCTCGCGCTGGCCACGGCCAACGGGCGTCATCGAGTCGATGGCCTTGATGCCCGTCTGCATGGGCTCGTGGACGGACTTGCGGATGATGATTCCGGGAGCCTTGGTCTCAATGTTCTTCTGGGCGACTGCTTCGATGGCGCCAAGGCCGTCGATGGGCATGCCGAGGGCGTCGACGACGCGACCCATCATGGCGGGGCCAACGCCCATCTGCACGATGCGGCCGGTGCGCTTGACGATGTCACCTTCGTGAAGGTGAGAGTCGCCTCCCATAATGGCGACACCAACGTTGTCCTCTTCGAGGTTCAGCACCATTCCCATGGTGTTGCCAGGAAACTCCACCATTTCGCCGGCCATGACGTTTTCGAGGCCGTAGATGCGTGCAATACCATCGCCAACAGACAGGATGGTGCCGGTCTCGGTGACGGTGACACGGCTGTCGTAGTCTTTGATCTGCTTTTTGAGGATCTGAGAGATCTCATCCGCGCGGATGTCCATGGGGGTCTCCTGGGAGAGTGTCGATTCGGTTCGATTCGGAAAGGAAGAGAAGCGCTGGGCTGAGGCTAGGCCTGAGCCACGAATTACGCGTGAAGAAGCTGCTGCTTGATTTGAGTCAGGCGGCTGCGAATGCTGGAGTCGTAGACCGTTCCGCCGACCTTGGCGATCATGCCGCCGATGAGGCTGGCGTCGACCGTGGTCTCGAGGATGACTTCTTTACCGGTGGTCTTGGACATGGCGTCCTGCACCTCGGCGGCCATGGCGTCGGTCATGGACTCGGCGGTAGTGACGAAGACTTTGATACGGCCCGCACGCTCGTCGGCGAGGCGACCATAAACTTCGGCGATGTCGCCGACCACGGCCATACGGCCCTTGGTGTTGACCAGCCGCAGGAAGTTGCTGGACAGCTTGTGCAGTGCGAGCTTGGGAAGCAGCTCCTCGATCACGCTGCCGCGCTCTGCGCTGGAGAACAACGGCGTACACAGCGCGTCCCGGAGTTGACCTTCGCCAGCGCGGAGGAGGGCAGTGAACCCTCGGAGGTCGGCGCCAACTTGGTCGGCCGCGTTGGCCTCGGAGGCCACGTCGATCAGGGCTTCGGCGTAACGCCGTGCAACCTTATGTTCGGGCATTTGCGGCCTTCCCGTCAATGTTTAGGGTGTCGAGGAACTCTTGGGACAGACGTTTTTGGTCGTCGGTGCCAATATCGCTACGGAGGGTATTCTCGGCGAGCTCAATAGCGAGCTCGACCGCGTCGCGACGCAGCGTAGAGCGGGCGCGAGCCACTTCGTCGCGGATGTTGCGATCGGCGAGGGTTTGGATGTGCTCCGCCTCTTCGTGGGCGCGGACAAGAAGGGCCGCGTGCTCGGTCTTGGCGTCTTCGGCAGCTTGTGCCTTCATGGACGCGACCTCTTCGGCGAGCTTCTCGAGGCGAATGAGAACCTTCGCGTGTTTTTCGCTGGCCTCATCGCGCACTTTGGCGCTGTCGTTGAGGGTCTTGCGGATGCCCAGGGCGCGGGCCCGGAGGCCGTAGAGCACGGGGGTGCGAACGGCCCACAGCCCGAGGGCGAAGAGCAGGGCCAAGTTGATGGCGTGAAAGAACAGGCCACCAGCCGCGTAGGACTCTTCGTTTGGCTCGTTGCCGTTGGTGCTGTCGCGCCAGTTGGCGGTGCCATCGGCGTCGTCGTCGGCCATGTAGCGGATGTGATGCCCGCCACCGTGGTCTTCTTCGCCATGCTCGGCATCGCCGTGTGCATCGGCGGGCGCGTGAGCGTCGCCGTGCGCTGCGGGAGCGTCTTGGCCGTGTGCGGGTTCAGCGAAGGCGGGCGCCGACAGGGTGAGCGCCGCGAGAGCGGACAGGCGGATGAAGGTACGCATAGTCGATGCTCCTAGTTGGCTCGGCCGAGAACCTGTCGGGCGATATCGCCCGAGAGGACCTTGGCGGTGCCGCGCAGGGTGATACTGGCGGTCTTTTGCTCGGCCTGGATGCGCTCGACCGCTTCTGCGATCTTGGCTTCGGCTTTGACCCGGGCTGCGGCAAGGATTTCGGCCTCTTCGCCTTGAGCGACACCGCGTGCTTCCTTGCGGATGGCGGTGACGTTCTTTCGGGCCTCGGCCAGCTGGTCTTCAAGCTGCTTGAGCTTGTCGGCGGTGGCTTCGCGGAGTTCGCTCGCCTCGCCGAGTGCCTTGCTGGAGACGCCGTCTCGGGCTTCCATATAGTCGTGATACGGGCGGAACAGCAGGAAATGCAGCGCCACCAGCGTCACCACGTAGGGCATCGCGAGAAGGACAGAGGGTACGAGTTCTGGGATGATGACCATCAAAGCCGCCGTGAATTGAACCAGTGAAGGACGCGCTCGTTAACTCGAAAGAGGGATCACCCGCAAGCGCCTGCAACAATGGGTATCAGCGGCGCAAAGTGGTGACCATAGTGGAGTTTTCGAGCCGAGTTAGGGGCAGGCGTCGTCAAGAGCCTGCACGTGGTCGGCAATATGTTGAGCGTATGCCTCTTCATCAGTAATTGAATTAACGCCCATAGTTCCTGCTAATTCGCCTACGAGGAACAAGTGGTCATCGGCGATGCCGCCCTTTTGGAATGCTTCGATGTCGCTGGTCGCGTTTCCGTAGCCCCAGTCGGCAGTCCAGCCGGCGGCGGTGAGTTCGTTCACTACGTCCGCTTTGTACGAGACGGCGTCCTCTCCTTGAACGCCTATGCCGGGCGCCAGGTACAGCCTGCCCTCCTCGTAGGGGAACCCGTGAGCGATGAGCCAGTCCTCCGCTGCTTGGGTGCCCGTCCGTCCGTCGCCCAGGTTCACGTCTTGGCCGCGGGCGGTGATGTAGAACACTGTGTAGCCTTTGTCGGTGTAGGCCTGAATGAGCTCGGCGGCTTGGGGGCGAAGCGCCGGGTCGTGCGTAGGGTCCGCCAACTGTGCCAAATATTCGCCGTCGGAGGTCGTGAGCGTCTCGTCGATGTCGGTGACGACCAGGTGAGCACACGCGGGCAGCCCGTTGGCGCTTGCGCTGTCGGCCGCATCGACGGAGCCGCCACAGGCCGTGATCAAGAGCAAGCCGGGGAGGGGAGGGTAGCGCATGGGGCAGCTCTCTTTAAGGAGGTAAGATGCGAGCGTGAGTGGGGGGCGACTAATCTTCCGAGTCCGAGGCTTTGGGCCAGCGGAACATCAACAGCAGAGACGCTTCGCCCGCCACCCACTGGCTGGCAATGGCGAGATCGTCCGAGCGCCACACGCCACGGTGCCACTCGATGGCGTACTGGGCGCCCAGGGCCAGTCCAGGGCGCAGGTCGTATTCTGCACCGATGCCAAGTCGCCCGCCAAAACCACCCAGTTTACCGCGTTCGACGTAGGCGATCTCGTCGGCGGCTTTCTGCTCTTTGGGCGTGTACCCGACCGAGACATCGCGGGCGGAGGGGATGTCGCCATGGGCTCCGACGAGCAGCCAGGCGAAGGGCACTTGTTCGCGGCGCTGCCCAAGGCCGATTCGCGCGTCGATGCTGGGCCGGACGACACCCCAGTGGCGTTGCCGAATGACGCTGTCGAGCTCGGTGGTGTTCTGCAGGCGGGCCATGCCGAGTCCAGCGCTGAGTCCGAGTTGGTCGTTGAACCACAGGCCCCCGAAGGCCTCGAGGTCGGGTCGGGCGGTGCCGTCGAACTCACCGACAGCCACGCCGGACGTGCGGGACTCTTCGACCCACGCCAAGTCGGCACGGGACAGCGGATGCCACTCGACCCCTCCAAAAGGGGTGGCGGCGTGGGCGATAGCAATGGTCCATAGAAGCAGCACGGCGGGAACATAGCCTGCAATGGGATACGGTGACTCATGCGAATTCAACGACTGCAGCTGTCGGGCCTCAAAGACGCCCATGAACTCGACCTCCCCGACCTCGGCGCGCTGGTGCAATTACCGCCGGCGCCCGAGGGCATGGCGGTAGCCGACGGGCTGATGCTGTGGGGAATGGCCCTGGACGCTACCCGCGTCAAAGCGGCGCTCACCCGCGCTGGAATGGCCGGGCCCGAGCTCGAAATACACCTGGATTCACGAGGCTTTCCTGAGCAACTCACCGGCCTAGACCCCGTGTCGATCGAAGGGATGCTACACCCCGATGCCTCCCGGAAGATGCTGATCACGGCGCGACTGGCCCTCGATCCGCCGCTGTTTGGACGTCTGCGAGACGAGTCGCTAAGAGATCCGAGGATGCTGGGTGCGTTGGCCGAGGACCCCACGGTGGCTGTGAAGGTGGGCTGGCTGTTCACCAAGGATTTAACGGCGGCCTCGGTGGGCGTGCTCGACGTGCGCGTGGCGAAGACCGCATTTCCCACGGGCCGTTCAGAGCGGCCTAAGTGGATGGACGGCATGTTGAGCGCCATCGGTGAGCGCGTGGGCGGCGTGGGAGCGGTCGACGATGCAGCCATGGTCTGCGCGCGGGTTCTCGAAGCGACTCTATCCTCCGATATCGTCCTTAGAAGAAGGGTAATGCGAATGAAGTCGGCCTTCGATGAGGCGCCCTTCAGCATGGGGGTGCTCCAGTTGGTGCGCGCCGGCGACGGGGTTGTCGCCGGCTTTGGCCCGGACCTCCGCCGGGTTCGACAGCTCGGACCGCGCGCCAGTCGTGCGTTGCGAATTGTCGAGGCGGCATTGGTTCATGCGCCGGATGTGCTGGTAGTCGAAGACGACGCGGCCTGGCCCTGGCGACACTGGCTCCAAGGCCTCACCGAAGGCGACGGCGCCACGCTTGAGCAGGTCTTTGTGCTCTCGGGGTCCACTTGAAGGTCGTCTGTAGTCGTTGCGGGGGCAGCCGAGAGACCATCCAGGCCGTTTGCCCCAGCTGTGGCCATGCCGCCCAGGGAGAGGGGCTGCTGGTGGCGTGGTTGCTCTCCGCCGAAAATCTCACCGAGGAACAACTCGAAGCCGTCGCCGAGCGGATCAAGGGTGGACAACCCCTGCGGCCATCTCCTGCCCAGCTCCAAAAGGCGCGCGCCGCTCTCGGCTTGGCCTTCTCTAGTGATCCTGGCCTCACCATTCAGGAGCGACTCTATTTGCTCGCCGGAAGTTTATTCCTGACACCGCTGCCCGGGTGGGTCGCGTGGTGGTCGTGGCGAGAATCTCGGCCTCGTGCTTCATGGCAGGCATTGGCTCTGACGGCGCCGGCAACCGTGCTATTTACGGTTTTACTGCCGGCAATCGCCTTTCTTCGGATGTGATCTCCTTAACGCCAGCGTGAATGGGCCGTTAGGAGGGGCAGGAGACTCCCCCATGTCCACCCCATCCTTCTCGGCAGAAAACGCACCGACCCAAGAACACTTCGAGCGCGAAGTCCGCCCCGACGACGTCACGGCTAGTCCGCCACCCGAACGGGAGCTCACTGGCGCAGAGCAGCGCACCAGCACCCGAATTCCTTACCACCTCGAGGTAAACCTGTATGGGGAGAATGAGTTTTGTAGTGGCGTAGTGACGAACCTTTCCGATGGCGGCATCTTCATCGAGACCTATTACTTCTTCGACTTGGACGTCGAAGTGAAGGTGGACCTGGATCTGCCCGATGGACGCCTGTGGCTCAGCGGTCGGGTCGCGTGGGTCAGAGACACCGTGGGCGACAACTGCGCGCCAGGTATGGGCATCGCCTTCAGAGACGTGTCCGCGGCTGACCAAGAGACCGTCCTGCACGCAATCAAGCTCGCCTCCGACGACTGCGGCTGACATCCGTCGACGAACGTCACTACGCGAACCCTGATTTAAGCTGATAATCGGCGTAGGACCGTCTGGCACATCGGGCCCGCATCTTGCACCTGCACATTTTGGAGGTGCCGATGTGGTGGTGTTGGATTGCGGTTGCCCTCGCAGTGGGAGAGATCCCCTACGATGGCGTTGACCAAGACGGAGATGGGGGCGACCTCATCGACCTAGATGGCGATGGATACGAGAGTACGCTGGCGCTAGGAATGGACTGTAACGACCGAGATGCGTTGGTAAACCCTGGAACATGGGATGCGGCGGGCGACGGGGTGGACGCGGACTGCGATGGGCTAGATGGCATGCATCATTCGCCCACATCGGCTCAGATATGGAGCCGCGCCAAGCTGTTCGTCTTGCCTACGTTCGCCGTTATCGGGACCTGGTGGAGCCTGTTTGGGTGGCGTCGTCGGGGCCGGCGACCCACATCTGGCAGCTCTCGAGGTTGATCTCGGCGCGGTCGGTTACCGGGTTGTCTTCTGGGTAGTCGACCGCAAAAACCTTGGCGACGTTGGCCGCGGCGTCGGGGCCGGTTCCGAAGATGGCGCAGCCGGCATAGGACCCGTTGAGGTCGTAGACGCGGTAGGCGTAGACCATGCCGACCTCGACGTCGTGCTCGCCGCATGTGTAGGCCGTACGCGCGCCCGGTTCGTATTGGGCGATAGTTGCCTCGTCGCGAACTTCGGTGAGGAGGGCGTCCCAGACGCCCGTGATGCTGGCGTTGACCGATAGTAGCGGGTGCTCTTCGTTCCAGCCGCCCAGATCCTCTGGGGCCCAGGCGTTGACGATGTTGTTTCCGAAGGTCAAGCCGCCGGTCTTTGCGCTGTACTTCCAGCGGTCGGGATCGCCGTCGCAACCAGGGAGATAGGCCTGATCGATCCAGGTGCCATCTGTGGTGTCGATGGTGGCCTTGTCGTCGTTGATTCGACCCCAGTACGCTGCGGTGTCGCAGATGTAGACGGACGAGTCGCACGGTTGCTGCGCTTGCGTGCTGCAGCCCATCATCGAGGCAATCAGTACCGATAAGATCATCTCGCCTCCGCCTGTGGTCGGGTGGGTGCCATCGTGCCCCTACCGCGCCGTAGCGGCAACAGAATTTGTGCAAGTGTTGTCTTCTTCTTCGTCGACGTCTTTTTGGGCCGAGAGCTCGAGGGCGCAGGAGTCCTGCACATCATTGTCGGCATCGGCGAAGCTGTCCGAGATCTCTTGGCAGTCGAAACCCTCGTCGGCACCGTGACAATCACACATGTAATCGATGTACCGATCGCAGGGGTTTTCGTCCTCACAGGCGGGGCTCATGCACATTGTGAGCAACAGCGCAGCCCAGACAGTCCGTTTCATCTTTTCTCCAGTCGTCGATTGAACCCGTGGGGCGTTCGCCGCAATCCCAGTGTGAGGTTAGCCTCGTCGCTATGCAACTTGATTCTTCTGTAGCCCTTCAGGTTCGCGGCTTGACGCGAACATATCGTGGGCGAGTCGCCGTTCGCGATCTCGATCTCAATGTGCACGCTGGAGATGTGTACGGTTTTTTGGGGCCCAATAGCGCCGGCAAGACCACCGCCATCCGATGTATGTTGGGGCTCATTCGCCCCGACCGTGGTGAGATGGCGATTTTTGGCGAGGTGGCTCACCCTGCTCGCTTACAGCATGTGGGCGCGATGGTCGAGACGCCAGCGTTTCACGTGTGGATGGATGGACGCGAGAACCTGCTGACCGCCGCAGCCTACGCGAGTATTCCCGGTTCGTCTGTAAAGAGAGAGGTTGACCGCGTGCTCGACCGCGTGGGGCTCCTTGAGCGCAGCAAAGATAAGGTCGGTGGGTACTCTTTGGGCATGCGTCAGCGACTGGCGATCGCCCGGTCGCTGCTGGGCGGGCCAAAGCTGCTGATTCTCGATGAGCCCACAAATGGACTCGATCCCAGGGGGATGCGCGAGGTGCGCGACCTGATTCGCTCCCTAGCGTTGGCCGATCAAATCACAGTGCTGATCTCGTCTCATTTGCTGGGCGAAGTTCAGGCGATCTGCAATCGGGTGGGCATTCTGCAAGAAGGCGTGCTTAAGGTAGAAGGGCAGGTCAGCGAGCTACTGGCCTCTCAAGCGCGTCGTCAGACTGTGGTCGAGGTAGACGCCGAAGACGCCAAGATGCTCGAAGCAGCGCTGGGGCAAATCGACGGAGCTCGGCATGTGGGCCCCGGAGCCAAGGGACGCGTCCGTGTCGAGCTTACGGAGCTCACTGTGGCCGACCTGAATCGGTCCTTGGTACAGGCCGATATTTCAGTCACCGCGCTTGTTCCAGAGCAAGGCAACCTAGAAGATGTGTTCTTGGAGGCGACCCGATGAGCGGCACACCCTGGCTGCCAATGTGGCAGGTCGAATTTCGTAAGCTCATGTCGCGTACCAGCGCCCGTGTGGGATTAGTGCTGTTGATGGCCATGTCCATGGCCCCGGTGTTGGTGCTGTACTACCTAGATGACTCCGCGGCTGAATTCAACGGTGTACCCATGGCCGAGATGTGGGAAGGTAGCGCCCCGAAGGCGTTGCTTTGGACCCTTAGCGCCCTGCATCGTTTGGGCATCATGCCGGCGTTTATCGCGTTGCTGGGGGCCCTGAGTTTTGCCGGTGAGCTCCAGGGAAAAACCCTCCGTGAAGACTTGTTGCGGCCGGTCTCCCGGATGTCGGTCTTGCTCACTAAATGGGCGGCCTTGAGCGCATACGTCGCCTTGGCAACGCTGCTTTCATGGCTCGTGTGCGCGGTTTTTGGCGCCATCCTCTTTGGCACCGAGGGAGAGTGGTCCTTGGCCATCCAAGCCTGGTCCGTTTCGGTGCTCTGTGACTGTGGATTTGCGGCGTTGGTACTGCTCGTCGCCGTCCTCGTTCGCAGCGTCGCAAGCACAATCGTCGGCGTTGTGCTCTTCGTCGTTTTCGATATGGTACTGGGTTGGGCCTTGAGCGCGGTGTCGATGGTCGGCGAAGCCATAGAAGCACCCGTTGCCCTGGAGGTCGCGATTCAGGCGAGACCGTGGCTGCCGTCCTCCGCGTTTGGCGTGTGGTCTACTTTTGGAGGCACCGATCCGTGGGTTTGGCAGAATTTTGCAGCGCTGGCGGGGATCATCTTCGGGGCTCTGGTGTTGGCAACTATGCGGTTTAATCGTATGGATGTTCCGTAAAAACGCCCTAATTGGTATCAACGCCATTTTCTGACCCTTGATTACGTCAGGACAGGCTAGACTGGTCTGGATTAAGGAGAGACAACGGTGCGCCAGGGCTTCATCGGGCAGACCCAAATGGGTAGCGAACGCCGCGTATTTCGTGTTCACCGCTGTTTAGGCCGTGGTGGATTCGGCGAGGTGTACCGCGCGACTATGGAGTCCAGTGGTGGCGTCGCAACCGAGGTCGCCATTAAGGTGCTTCGTTCCGACATCGATCCGGGTAGCGACTCTGTCAAGCGCTTGCGCGACGAGGGTCGACTGCTGGGTAAGCTCTCCCATCCGTCCATCGTAAAGGTGCACGACTTGGTGCTTCTCGAGAATCGGGTTTCCCTGGTTACTGAGTTCATCGACGGCGAAGATCTCGACAGCTGCTTCAAGGGGGCGGAACGCCTGCCTGCCCGTGCGTTGGTCATGGCCATCGGTGAGGTCGCATCGGCACTCGAGGCGGCTTGGTCCTCTCCGTCACACACCACGGGCAAACCGCTTCAGCTCATCCACCGCGACGTTAAGCCCGCCAACATCCGCATTGGCCGGCACGGCGAGATCAAGCTCCTCGATTTTGGTATCGCACGGGCTGGAAATGCTGTTCGCGAGGCCCAAACTGCCGCCAACGCGATGATGGGCAGCTACCTGTACATGGCTCCCGAGCGCTTTCACGAAGACGACATTGAAACCCCAAGTGATGTGTTCGCTTTGGGCGCGGTGCTGTACGAAGGCTTGGCAGGCGAGCGCTTCTTTTCCGGGCTGTCGCTGCAACAAGTGTATGCGTTCATGTTGAGTCCAACTCGGTTCCGGCGCCGACTCGAAGAGCGTGTGGCCGAGCTGGCTCTGGATGTCCCCGAGGACGTGCTCACCCTGCTGGGTGAGATGATGCACCCCGACCCCGACGAGCGTCCTTCTGCCGCCGACGTCAGCCAACGTTGCGAAGATCTGGCCGAGACACTCCCGGGCGCAACTTTGAAGCGGTGGTGTCGCAAGCGCGACTGGCCCGATAGCAGCGAATATCGCGGTTCCTTAGACGGTCGCGTGCTGACCGCCGGTACCGTCGGAACCATGGAGCCGGCGCCCATGAGGGGCAGTCGAACGCCCTCTTCGGTGTCCAGGCATATCTCCAACGCACCGTCTGCGCCCGCCTATAGTGCTCCGCTTCGAGCGACCCCTCCTGTTCCCTCAGCTCCCCCGGTTCCCCAATCTTTGGGCGCGGCTCCCGTGTTGGCCACTCAGCGGTTTAACGCCCCGATAACCCAAGACGATCCTACCGAAGAGATAGAACGCCGCCCACCTACGGCCGACGAATCACTCGGGCTCGGTGAGCCAGGGCTCGGCGACATGAGGAACGCCCACGCCGATGCTGACGGTGGCGGTCATGTGCTCAGTTTTGGCACCCAAACCGCCGATGTCATCGACGACGACGAGGCTGAATTCGACGCAATCCTCAAGGCCTTGGCCGTGCGTCGCAAGCGCTGGACGCGTCTATTTGTCGGGCTGATTATGCTCATGGGAACGATGGGGGCGGTCGGCGTCGCGCTCATCACCTGGAGTCAAATGGATGGGCCAGAAATCCCCGTCGAACAGCCTGAACTTTCCGAGCTTGTAGATGCCATCCCCGAAGACGTCATCCCCGAAGACGTCATCCCCGAAGACGCCACGCCCGAGGATGCCACGCCCGACGAGGCGATCCCCGACGAAGAGACGCCTACGGAAGGCACCCCTGACGAGGTTGCGCCTGAATCCGAACCCACGCCCACTCCAAAGGAGCCCTCGGTCAGTGACTTGGTTGCCAGCGGATGGGACAAGGTCGGTAGTGACCCTCAAGCGGCGAAGGGGCTGTTCCAGCAGGCCCTCGACATCAAGCCGGGCCATAGCGATGCCATCTACGGCTTGGGCTACGCGTGCATGGAGGCTGGCGACCTAGAACAAGCGGTGGTGTACTTCTGCAAGGCCCTAGACTCGGGCAATGCAAGCCTTCAGGGCGAGGTCAAGGGCATCATGTTGGACAGAAACCTGTCTTGGCCCTAAGGCGCAGCGGTTGTCTCCGTGACGGCCAGCAGATTGCTGGAGCGAATCACTCCCACCACCATGACATCGCTGGGCAAAGACTCGATTGGCGTGAAGCGACCGTCGATCCGCCATCCCTCTGCCGATGAACGGTAGCCCTGCAGGTCGGGTTCGGAGAGGTCGGTGAGGTGGAGGGCGATTCGGTCGCCTACTTTGGTGCCGACCACTTGGAAGACGTCGCCTTGGCCGTTGATGGTGGGCGGAAGCCAGGTGCGCAGACGGAGCCCCTCGCCGTCGGTGCGCACTTCGCCGATCCAGTCGCCGCGGTCGCCCAGCAGGGTGTGGGCGGAGCTCCAGCCCTCGGTGTCGACCCAGAGCCCGTTACCAACGGAGTCCTGAAGCACGGCGTATCTACCATCGAGGGACCAGGGCGTGGCCTGCGTAAGGTTGGTGATACGGACCCAGCTCCCATCGGGTAGATCGACCAGGTCGGTCACCGAGACGTCTATGGGCGGGGCGTTCTCGAAGTCGCCGGACCAATCGGCTGGGCTGCGAAGACCGAGCCCGTTTTCGTATAGGGCGATCCCGGTCGCGACGCCGTGTTGGTCGATGCCGGGTGTGTTGACGTCGAAGAGTCGCCGCAGTTGGAGGTCGAGGTCGGTTTGGGCCAGTCCGGCGGGGTCGGGCGCGGTGGTGCCCCCCAGCTCGACTTGTACCAGGGCGTACACCAGTTCGGGGTCGTCGGTCCAGGGGGTGACGGTAGGTGTCGCTGGTTCTTCCAGGATTTCGGCGTTGTCTTGCTTTGACAGGAAGAGACTTGGCCCCTCGTCAAACAGCCAGATCTGACCGCGGAGGGAGACGGGGGTTCCGACAGGGGGCGGCCAGCCCGAAAGGTTGCCGTCCAGCTCAATCCGGATGCCTGACTGAGGTCCGCCAGCGGTGGTCTGCGCGAAGAAGCTTCGACCGTTCCAGGTCTTCGGCGAGGTGATCATCAGGTCGTCGAGGGTGACCACCAGTCCGTTATTATGTACGCCGTCCCAGAGCTGGGCTACGGTGACCGGCTCTTCGTACGACTCTTCTTCGGTGGTGAGGGCCAAGGTGCAACCCGTTAGGGCGAGGGGAAGCCACCACTTCACGGTCGCCACCTGCGGGCGAGGAGGAGGAGGAAGAGCCAAGCCGGAGCGGTGGGCGTTGGGCTTGTCGCACAGCCTCGGGCGATGTGCCCGCTGTGGAGGATGTGTACGGTGACCTCGACGACGGCTTCGAGGGGTGGCTCTCCGTCGTCGACCACGTGCACAGAGAGCGTTTGTGGTGGACTCGGAATCGGCGAGGCGGAGTAATAGAGCAGGCCCGTCTGGGTGACCGCGGCCCGTCCGTGAGCGGGCGCGTCCAGGAGGGTGAAGCGGTGTTGATCGGTGGGGTTCGGGTCGGTCAGCTCAATCTGGACTTGGCCTGTAGAGCCCGCTTTTACCGAGAACGCAGGAGCTTCGAGGGTTGGTGTTCGGTTCAGATTGGCACAGTCGGGCGCCGACAGCGCTTCGCCAATGACCTCGGTGATCCAGTCGCGAACGGCGTCGACGCGTACGTAGATGCCGCCGTCGCCACATGGCCGCGTTGCCGGGATAGTCGCCCGAGAGGTGACGGCACATAGGTGAGGTCCGTGCGGCGTCTCAAGGTAGAGAGGGCCGCCGCTATCCCCGGAACAAGAGTCGTCGCCATCGCCGCCCGCGATGACCTCGCCGTCGGGCATGGCGCCGGGCTGACAGCCGACTGTTTCGTCTTCGCAGTGCACGTCTTTTAGGGTTGTGAAGGCCTGCTGTAGGGCGGTGGCGTCTTGCAGGGCCAAGGTGTCGGTGGCACCAAACCCGGCGATCACCACTGGTGCTCCCCCATAGGCAAAGTCCTGGGCGATGCAATCCATGGCGATGGGCGAGGGTGGGGTCTGAGCCGGTTGCGCGAGCTGGACCAGGGCTACGTCGAAAGAGGAGGAGGCGTTGGGGTAGGCGAAGAAGTTGGCGACGGCCACTTGCTCGCCGGGGGCGTCGAGCTGGGTGGTGTCGAGGAGGATGTCGGAGACGGTGGGGGCGCAGTGGCCCGCGGTGAGTACCCACTCTGGGGCGATCAAGACGCCGCTGCATGCGTTGTAGCCTCCGTATAGGAGTGCTGCCGTGGCGGGCCAAAGATCGGCTGGCGCGTCCTCACCGCCCACAACGAGCTCGGGGTAGAACGAGCTTTGGGGAAGCCCGACATTGTCTCCCTGTGATTCGAGGGGCAAAGCTTGGGCTGCTGGTGCGACTCTTAGCAGGATGGCGAGGGCGAGGAACATCGTGGACGCATTGTGCCGGACGGAAATTCCCGTGCGCCACCACAGATGTGCCCTGGCTCTCATTGTGGCGACGGGCTACCCGCTGCACATGTCCTCACTGACTGCCATATTGCAGGATCGTTTTGGTTTCGCGGACTTCCGTCCCGGCCAGGAAGAAATCGTTCAGCACGTCACCGATGGGGGCGATGCGCTGATCGTGATGCCTACGGGGGCCGGTAAATCGCTGTGTTTCCAGTGTCCTGCGGTCGCTCGCGGCGGCATGGCGTTGGTCATCAGCCCATTGATCGCGTTGATGAAGGACCAGGTCGACCACCTTCACGAGTTCGGAATCCGGGCGACCTTTCTGAACTCCTCGATCAGTCGTGCCGAGTATCAAGAGCGCTCTGATGCAGTCCTTCGGGGAGAGATCGAGCTGCTCTACGTAGCGCCCGAGCGATTCACGCCGGCGTTCCTTCATTGGCTGAAACAGGTCGACGTCCGGCTATTTGCGGTCGACGAAGCCCACTGCCTTTCCCAATGGGGGCATGACTTCCGCCCCGATTACCTGCGTTTGGGAAAAGTGCGCGAAGCCCTCGGAAATCCATGCACCGTGGCGTTGACCGCTACCGCGACTCCGGAGGTTCAGGCCGACATCGTCAAGACGCTCGGTATCGAGCATGGGCGAACCTTTATTAAGGGATTCGACCGCGACAACCTCATCCTCGAAGTCTTTAATACGGACGGAAAGAAGCACAAAGACGCCCTGCTTTCCGATCTCGTCGCGCCTGGCCCCGCGTTGGTGTATTGCTCTACCCGTAAGAATGTCGAGCGAGCAACCTCGGCTTTGAGACAATCTGGGGTACGTGCCGGCATGTACCACGCCGGTCTGAATAGCGGCGAGCGTGAGCGTATCCAGAACGAATTCATGGAGGGGCGCGTGCCGGTGGTGGTGGCCACCAACGCCTTTGGTATGGGCATCGATAAGCGAGATATCCGCTGTATTGTGCACTACGACATGCCCGGGACGGTCGAGGCCTACTATCAAGAGATCGGTCGGGCGGGTCGCGACGGACGCATGAGTCGGGCGGTGTTGCTACACCATCGCTCGGATCGCCGAATCCACGAGTTCTTCATCGACAATGGCCATCCGCCCGTCGAGTGGGTGCACCACCTGTACAACTGGCTCGAAGCCCGTGCCGAAAATCCCATCTTCATCAAACTCGATGCCCTCGCCGAGGCGCTTCCGTTTGATGGCGGTGACCGCGCTGTCGCCTCGTGCATCTACCAACTGGTGCGCGAAGGTATGGTGCGCCGCATCGCGCCCTCCGATCGCTCTGGGTGGTTGTCTGTCGTCGACGAGAACCCAAAGACCTTGCCCAAGGGTGTGCGTGGAAAAGTCTGGGAATTGCTGCTGAGCAAGCGCCTCAATCCCGGCGAGACGCTTCAGTTTCACGCCGAGGCCTGGGCAGGTCAGCTCGACGTCGAGCGCGGTCAGCTCACGGCCGCTCTACACGGGCTCGAAGAGCGGGGCTTGATTCGTTATCGTGCGCCTGAGCGTGTCGGTGGCATCGAGCTACTTCGCCCGGGGCATCCGCTGGTCCTCGACGAGAAGAGCATGCGCGAGCGCCGTGGCCGGGTGTTTAAGAAGCTCGACCAAATGGACGCCTATCCAGCCGCTCAATGTCGACGTCGGTATTTGGTGGAGTACTTCGGCGAGAAGACGCCGTTCGAGCAGTGCGGTACCTGCGATGTTTGCCGCATGGGCGCCCCAGACGTGGACACCGCTCAGGCGCTTACCCCCGACCAAGAGTCCACGATACTCAAGCTGCTGGCCACGGTTGCTCGGATGGATCAAGCCACCGGAAAGAATGGTTGGGGCGTCGATCTTGTCGCCAACACGGCCACGGGCTCCCGAACAGAGAAAGTGCTTCGTTGGGGGTTCGACAAGATCAGCACCTACGGCATCCTCACGCCCCGCGATGGTGGCGTCATCTGGACCGCGGGCGAGGTGACCGACCTCATCGTCTGTTTGGCGGCGACCGGCGCGCTCGAAGAGGTTTACAGCACCCGGAATATGGGCGGTCGCGAGCGAACCTACAAGACGGTGAAGTTGTCGGAATTGGGCTGGTCTGTGATGCGACGCCAAGCCCCCGACTTCCAGATGGTCTTTCCCCACGCCAAGAAGCTGGTGCGTAATCGGCGAGGCAGCAAGGGGTTGTCGAACGCCGTCGCCAGCGGTGTTTCTGGCGAACTGCTCTCCATTCTGCGCGACATTCGCAACCAACTGGCCCAGTCTCGCGATGTGCCCGCTTACGTCATTGCGCCCAACAAAACCCTCGAAGACATGGCTCGGGTACTTCCCACCACAAAGCGCGCCATGCTCGGGGTTCATGGCATGGGCCCCACGCGGTGCCAACTCTACGGCCCTGCGTTCATGGAGGCGATTCGTGAGTGGAATCAACGCCCGTAGCCCTCTCGCCCTTGATGGAGTATGCCGGAAAGCAATCGTTCGAGGCTAGGAATTATCCGGTCGACGTGGCGTGGGTCCCCACGTTCGAGAACGATGGCGGCGGGGGGTTCCGGGCTCGGCCCTGTGCGCTCACAACACGGTTGGTTTGCGCATTGGATGAATCTCGACCGTTAGGTCATTTCGGATCAATGCCTCGGCGGCCAGCGCGGCGATGTCCGCCGAGAGGTCGGTACAGAACTGAGCGCGCTCGGGACTCTTGAATTCGGCAAATTGGCCGGTGAGCTCATTG
>JAACDH010000338.1 GCA_009936995.1 Rhodobacterales bacterium | reverse complement strand
GCCGGCGCAGCCTGGACCTACGGCGCCATCCTCGTCGCCATCGTGTACGTCCTGGGCGTCGCCCAAGGCGGCGTGATGTTCGGCGTCATCCAGACGGGAACTCGCGGTTATTGGGGTCGCCCCATGAAGCGCATCGGTGAAGCCCTCGGCGTTTTCCTCTTCCCCGCATGGATCGCGCTGATCCTCTTCCTCATCGCAGGTGGCACCACCATCTACGTGTGGAACCCCGAAACCATCATCGCCGGTGGTCCGGTCTCTCTTGAGCCCCACAGCGCCGCGGCTATCTCGGCCAAGCCGTTCTGGCTTAGTGAGGGGTTCTTCATCGTTCGCCTTATCGCCGCCGTTGGCTTCCTGATGAGCCTGTCGCTGGTTTACATTCGCGGCTCGCTGCGCCCCGACCTGATCATGGCGAAGGCCCGCCTTGGCGCCGACTCCCCCAAATGGTGGGACAAGGTCATCGGTGGCGAGACCAACCTCGAGACCGCTGTTGAAGCGGGTCAAAGCACCCAAGACAAGCTGTTTGTCCCCATCGCCTGGACCTACGCCTTCGTCTTCAGCCTCATCGCCTTCGACCTCTTCATGTCCCTCGACCCCTGGTGGTTCGCGAACATGTTCGGTGGCTGGTTCTTCGTAAGCTCGGTTTGGCTCGGCTTCGCGACCATGGGCGTCGTGGCCATGCTCGGTCGCGACTGGCTGGGTCTCAAGGGCATCCTTACCCATGTGACCACCCACGACCACGGCAAGATGCTGCTCGCATTCTGCATGTTCTGGGCCTACACCACGTACGCACAGCTGATGCCCATTTGGTATACCGATATGCCTGAAGAAACCAGCTTCTTGCTGGTTCGCCTTCAGCTCCCCGCATGGGCTTGGTTGTCCAAGACGGTCGCTATTATGTGCTTCTTGGCACCGTTCACCATCTTGCTGTCCCGCGGCATCAAGAAAATGCGGTACCCGTTCGCAGCCATCTGCGCCCTGATCATGACGGGCCTCTTCCTCGAGCGGAGTCTGGTCGTAATGCCCAGCATCTACCTCGAGGATACGTTCCCGATGATGGACTTCCTCATCGTCAACGTAGGCATCTGGTTTGGTGCCTTGGGCATCATGACCCAGTTTGTTGGACGATTCCTGGCACAGACTCCCAGTCTTGTCGTCAGCGACCCCAAGCTCGGTGACCACCCCTGGGACCAGCACGTTCACTCGTTGGACCACGCGCAACACTGATTCTGTTCCACGAACAGGTTCCAGGCCCGGCCTTCCTCCGAAGTGTCGGGCCTTGTTCTTTCGAACACCCTGTTGTCAACGGCCGTGTCGTCTGGTATTCCGGCATATGTCATACACATCCTCTCTGACCGTCCTCTGTCTCTTCCCGCTTCTGGCTTGTTCACAGCAACAAGCGCCCACCGGAGAGACGGCCCCCGCCGCTGGGCCGCCGATCTGTGACGGCGTCAAGCAGGACAGTGAGGGCGTCAAGGTGGACGGCACCTTCGATGTCGATGGGGACGGCGCCATGGACGGCAACAACCCGGACTGCGTCAGCCATTACGGCGTGCCCAATGTCGACTGCAACGACGCGGACGCCTACATCAACCCCTCCGCCGTCGAGACCACCTGCGACGGCATCGACAACGACTGCAAGACCGCCACGGTGGACACACCCGACGAAGACGGCGACGGGTCAACGGTCTGCGACGATTGCGATGACATCGATCCCGAGCGCTCTCCCGACAACGATGAGCCCTGCTTCGACAGTATCGACAATGACTGCGATGGCATCGTCGACAACGACTGCGGCGAAGACTACAACGGCCGGTTCGTCGTCACACCTGGCCCCAGCTACCAGTGCTCGTTGGGTTTGGTCCTCATGGACTTCGACAAGCTCCAGGTCCTCTACGCGCCCCCCAATATAACGATGTACCCGGTCAGTGGCGGCCAACCCGGAAATATGGACGGCAGCTTCAGCACCGACACCGGCGTGCCCGAGGGCACCTTCATGGTCGAGAACACCGTCACCGTGGCCACACCTCCCGGCTGCGAAGAGTATTACGTCATCCAGGGCGAGTTCACGGACACCGACCACTTCACCGGACGACTCTGGGCGGCCTACAGTGGCTTTGGCTGCCTGAACTGCAACAACCAGCTGTTTGAGTTCACGGCAACCCGAGAGACCGGCACCACCAGTACTACGGGAACCACCGGTGGAACGGGAACGCCCTAGGCTGGTTCACCGCTCGTAGACAACGCGTCCATCAGCCCTTTGGTGTTGCCATGACTCACCAGGACCACTGCGTGCCCTGGGCTGCGGCTGCCTCGCATCTCGACGCACATGTGCCTGGCCCGAATTCGGACCAGAACGTCTTGGTCGCCAACGGCCTCTACCAATGCGTCGAGGAGCTGCTGTGCCATGCGCTCTTGAAGCTGTGGACGCTGGGCAATCTGACGAACCAGCCGCGGCAAGCTGCCCAAACCGAGCAACACATCCCCGGTGCGGTAGGCCACGTCTACCGTGCCGTGAAAGGGTAGTAAATGGTGTGCACACAGCGAATGAAACGGGATCTCTGTGAACGCGACCACCTGATCCGGCGTAGACGTAGCACACACCGAGACCGGCGTTTCCGTCCGTTCGACGGGTAACCACTCAGAGAGAAACTGGGTGAATCGGGCTGCTGTTTCAGCCATCTCGGGGTCACCTGCAAACCCCAACTTATCTAGGGTCGCCTGCATATGGCGACGGGCATCATCACTCATCGTACGCTCCGCAGGCCTCCATTATACCACTGGATATCCGGCAGACAGCACCGATGACATTTCCACACGACTCCGCCGCATCTCCTTCGACCGATGCCGATCAAATGCAGGTTGCTTTTGCCATCCACGGCGTCAAGTGGCGTGTCTTCTCGACCTCAAGGTCGTCGCAATCGAAATACAGTTTGAGGCCGCTCGCAACCAGTCCATGTCTTGCGAGCGGGCGAAAAGCACGCGGCGAAAAGCCGCTACGGTGACACCCGCCAGTGGCTAACCGCCGAACTCGACATCGACGGCACGGGCAGTGCGCATCAGGTTGCCGGACAAGTCGACAAATCGCGTAATCGCAGCCTCTTCGAGGGGTACGCCGTCGACCGAACCACTCTGTAGTGCCACCATCTCGCCCCAACGGCCCTGGGCCACCAACTCGACCGCGCAAGCGCCGAATCGCGTGGCGAGCAACCGGTCGAACGGCACAGGACTTCCGCCGCGCTGCAAGTGGCCCAGCACGCATAGACGCATCTCGTGGTCGACCTTGCCTTCGAGCTCGGCCATAGCGATTGCGCCAGCGCCACCGGCAGCTTTCAGTCGTGCCTTCCGCT
Source organism: Rhodobacterales bacterium (assembly GCA_009936995.1). Taxonomy (GTDB): domain Bacteria; phylum Myxococcota_A; class UBA796; order UBA796; genus JAACDH01. Next base: position 2,628 of record JAACDH010000338.1, on the reverse strand, counting down.
CGGTATCAGACAAGCCATTGGCGGAAATGGGCAGCGCGCCTTCGGCTACAACCACCACTGAAAACGGTCTACCCGAGCTGCGCCGACGGCGAATTTTATCGGCCAATCGCGCAGGATCCCAGGGGATCTCGGGGATCAAAATGATATCTGCGCCACCCGCGATTCCAGCGGTGAGGGCAATATGGCCGGTGTCGCGCCCCATCACCTCCAGGAAAAGCACGCGTTCGTGACTCTCGGCAGTGGTGTGGAGGCGATCTAGGGCGTCTGTAGCGATGTCTACGGCAGATTGGAAGCCAAAGGTACAGTCGGTGGCCGAGAGGTCGTTGTCGATGGTCTTGGGCACGCCGATCACAGGGATGTCCATTTCTTGCATGAGCCGGAGCGCAATTCGTTGGCTGCCGTCGCCGCCAATGCACACCAGGCCAGCTAAACCCTCGTCGCGAACCGCATCTGCGAGCTCTTGGCTTCGGTCGCTGATGCTGCCGTCGCGCTCCTGCCAAGCGAAAGGATCTCCTCGATTCGTGGTTCCAAGTACCGTTCCACCTCGGTGGAGCAGGCCGCGACAGGTGACGGGGGTCAGGATCTGTAGTCGCCTAGGGGACTCCATCAGGCCGTTAAAAGCATCCTCAACACCCACGACTTCCCAGCCGTATTCACGTGTTGCAAACTTAACAAATGCACGAATTACCGCATTCAAACCAGGCGCGTCGCCGCCACCGGTCAAGATGCCCACTCGAGTGACCATGTGATCGCCTCCAAGGCGCAGCTTACCACTCGAGGCCAAAAGAGCTTTCACATTCGCTGAATACGAAGGTACAATCCTTCATGGTTCGGATCTCACCATGGCTGTGCCTCGCCCTCCTCGGAGGATGCGCCGCACACAAAGTCCAGATGGAAGTCGCCGCCTCGCCGGCCGTCGCCCTAGAAACCCGCACCGTGGCAGTGATCGCCCAAGAGCGCGAGTGCAAGCCGGTCGCCGACGAGCTGGTGGCTGTACTCCGAGCCAGCGATCTGTTTGTGGTCGACCCACACGCCAACGTCCAGCTCAAGGTGTTCTCCTGCGGCGTCGACATCGGCTGGACCCTGTACCAAGAGGTCGACGAATCTGGTGGCGATCGGCAGCGCGCCGACCTCGACGGACGTGGTCACGCAGTGGTGGCGGTCACTCAAGACGGACAAACCCGCGCTCATCTGGTCGGGAACGGCCGAGACGGTCATATTGGCGCCTGGCGAGCGCAGGGCATTCGCGACATGTTCCGCACCCGCCATGCCATGCAGAGCCGACTCACCCAAGCGGTCGCCCAAGATGTGGTCACCCAGCTGGACCCAATGCCGCAGCAGTACACCCGCAAGCTGTACGCCAACGCCGGCAAAGGCACCGCGAAAGACCTCCACAATCTGGCGGTGCTGGCCGAACAAGGCGGCGATCTTCGCGAGGCGATTCGATTGGCCTCCGCAGCCCTCGCAGAACGCCCCAACGCGCGCATCGCGAGTTATCTCGATTCCCTAGAACGCCGGTCCGTTACAACCCCAGCGCGGCCACCTATCCACTAGTCGCTTCCGTGTACCCTCGAACATTCCTCGTCTCCCATGGACTCGTCCTGTTGGCCATGGAACGCGATTCCTCCCGCACCGACACGCCACAATGAACGCACTGTTCCACCAAGACACCATCGTGGCGCCGCTGGCCTCGGGCTCACGCGGCAACTGCACCTACATCGGCGACGGCCGTCGGGGCGTATTGGTTGACTGTGGAATCTCCACGAAACAGGTACTGGCGCGACTCGACGCGATCGGATTGGGAGACTCCCAGATAGACGCCGTGCTGCTCACCCACGAGCACACCGACCACGTGGCCTCGTGTCGGGTGTTGGACAAACGGCTCTTCGCCCAGCAGGGTCGACGCGTGCCGTTCTACACCACCGCCGGCACGATGCTCGGCATGGACGAGCGCTGCCGCCCAAAGAAGCTCCTCGAGATTCACTCGGGTACTCCGTTTCCGGTCGCCGCAGGTTGGATCGTCGAGCCCTACACCATCCCCCACGACACCCGCGATCCGGTGGCTTACACCGTTGAATTGGGTGGCATTCGAGTGGGTGTAGTCACCGATCTGGGTCGTTCTACACGGTTGGTCGAACAGCACTTCTCTAGCTTAGATGTCGCGGTACTCGAGTTCAATCACGACGTTCAGATGCTCATGGAGGGAGAGTATCCCTGGCGCCTCAAGCAACGGGTGCGCGGCTCCCACGGGCACATCAGCAACGAGCAGGCATCCGAACTCGTTCAACGCGCTGCCAGCCCTCGCCTCAAGCACCTCGTTTTGGCTCACCTATCTCAAGATAATAATACGCTAAAACTTTCGGTCGAAGCAGCCGAAAGAGGCGTGGATGGTTCTCAAGCAACAGACGTTTCGGTGTGGGTGGCGGATCAACGTGAACCGCTGGGACCCCTGCGGATTCGCTCGCCAAAGACATTTAGAGCCGTAGCTCCAAAATGCGCCTCGCCAAGAGAGCCAGACCGGCCTACGGAACCACCAAACCTCGACCAACAGTCGTTATTCTGATTCGGGCTCGGGCACGGGCTCGGAATTAGAATCGGAATCGGAATCGGAATCGGAATCGGAATCGG
>JAACDH010000337.1 GCA_009936995.1 Rhodobacterales bacterium | reverse complement strand
GTATGTCCCTACTCGCGATCGTCCTCCTCGGACGGATCACCTTGAACCTCCGTGCCTGGGTGAGCGCCACCGTCGTGTTGTTCCTGATCGGCAGCCCGGCCTTCGCCCAAAACCCGCTCGAGCCCCAAGACAACTTCGTCATCGTCGCCCGCCCGCTCGCAGACGGACTGGCCCGCCCCGGGCAGTGGACCGCGGTCAACGTGTCGATCATGAACCTCGGAAGCGCCACCGAAGCCGTACTCACCGTCGACGAACGCGCCCCCGGCGATACCATCATGGTGCCCTGGTCTAGAGCCGTCGAGCTCCCCGAGAATGCTCGCAAAGACGTCACGATTCTGCTTCGGCCCGGAGACCACACCCGAGACCGCGAAGTCAAACTCGTCTCCACGCTCGGTCGACAAGCGGTCGCCCCGTTCCGGCTGCAGCTTCAGGATCGGCACGCAGTCACCGTGGGAATCCTGGGCGAAGATCCCCTCGGCATCACGGCCATTGGCGACACCTGGACGGGCGCTATCCCCACCTCGCGGCCGTCCGAGCCCGTCGACGAGCCCCGCCCCGTGCGCGCCGGACTCCTGGATACGCACCAACTTCCGAGACACTCCGCGGCCTACGATGGCCTCGACCACATCGTCTGGCACCGCGCCGACCCCACCCAGCTGGGTGCTCGCGAGCTCGACGCGCTGCTCGGTTGGACCGCGGCGGGTGGCCACCTCACCCTCACGGTCACCGACACCTGGCGCCAGGTGCAGCAGAGCCCAATGGCCGACGCGCTTCCGCTCAGGTTCACTGGGGTCGACGACACCCCAAACCTCGACGGCCTGCTCAGCGTCATGGGCCTCCCCCCCCAACCACCGGTCCTCACCCCTCGTACAATCGGCGACGTGCGAACAGATTCCGACCGTGGCACCTGGGTTATGTCGAGCTCAGATGACGGAACACCGCTGTGGACCATCGGCAGCTATGGCATCGGAACCGTCACCGTGCTGAGCGCGGACCCCCTCGTCGAGCCGCTCTCTCAAGTCAGCCGGGTCGACCTCTGGCGCAACCTCCTCTGGCTGCCTAAACCCATCGTCGACCGCCAATCCTGGGACGCCCATAGCGCCAAGGCCTTTCCCACCACCGGCGGGCTCGCAGGCGACGACCGAGCCTCGCTCTTCGCCGCCCAACATCGATGGATCTCCGATGACGAAGACTGCTTTTACAACGAAGGCTGGCAAGAGTTCTCGGGTTGGGAAGAGCTCCAGGCCGTCGACCAATGGGAGCGCACCGTCCGCGACCGTCTCTCCGACATCCCCGGCGCTTCGCCGCTACCGATCAGCTGGTTGATCTCGTTTTCGGTGGTTTACCTGTTGGTCATTGGCCCGGTCGACTTCTTCGTGCTTCGCTACTTACGCAAAGAACCCTGGACCTGGATCAGCTTTCCGCTCACCGTGGCGCTGTTCAGCGGCGTCGCTCTGGCCGGCACCAGCCTCACCAAAGGTTCTGAGGCCGTGGTCACCCGGGTAGAGCTGGTCGACGTCTTGCCCGGCACCGATCGCTGGCGCGGACAGACGCAACTCGGTGTATTTTCAACGCGAAAGACCAAGCTCTCTCTACGCTCTGGCAACCCAGACGGCGTCATCTCACCGCTCCGCGACGCCGGCTACATGAACGACGTACGCGTACAGACCAACACCGGCCCAGGCGAACTCGACTACCACGCCGACACCTGGACCCTCGCCTACACCCGCAGCACCTGGGTCACCGGCGGACACGGCACGGTACAGCTCACCGAGACCGAAGTTGGCCCCGAGATCCAGAACCAGCTGGGCGTCGATCTACTGGACGTCGTCGTCATCGCGACCGATCCCTGGGGCCAGAACGACGAGCACGGCTACCTGTACTTGGGCGCCATGAAAGCGGGGGAAGTCGCCTCCCTCTCCGAGGACGCCAACTGGACCAAGAAGCCCCCCCGCGGCGACCTCGATTGGGCCCATCGCGTGTTCTACGACCACCCCGAGCAACAGGGCGGCCACCTACACCCCGGCTCCTACCGCTGGACCGTGCTCGCGCTCGCCGAGCCCGTCGAAGAGGTCGCTCTCACCGGCCTCACCCCGGTTCCGCAGACCCTCACCGCATTTCGCGCCCCCCTCGGCGCGCCCGTTAGCCCCATTGGCCCCTCCTGGAACGAGAGCACACCGTGATCCGCACCCGTAATCTCCGCACATCTTATGCGGGCATGGAAGCCCTCCGAGGCATCGATCTGGACGTAAAAAAAGGGGATGTGTACGGCTTTATCGGCCCAAATGGCGCCGGAAAAACCACCACCATCCGCATCCTCACCACCCTGCTTGAGCCCACCGCCGGCGAGGCGTGGGTGGCCGAACTTCCCGTGTGGGAGTCCAAGCAAGAGGTGCGAGGCCTGATTGGCTATATGCCCGATTCCTTTGGTGTCTACCGAGATATGACCGTCACCGAATATATGCACTTCTTCGCTGCCGCCTACGGCATCCCGAATAACGAGCGGGTGAGCCTGGTGGGCGGCCTGCTCGAGCTCACCGACCTCACGTACAAAGAAGACGCGCTCATCGACTCCCTGTCTCGAGGCATGCAGCAGCGCCTGGGGCTCGCCCGCACCCTGGTCCACGACCCTGAAGTGCTCATTCTCGATGAACCCGCCTCTGGACTAGATCCGCGAGCGCGTATCGAAGTTCGGGGCATCTTGCAAGAGCTGCAGAATATGGGCAAAACCATCCTGCTCTCGTCGCACATCCTGTCCGAGCTCGAGAGCATCTGCAACCGGGTGGGCATCCTCGAACAGGGCACCCTCGTCGCCCAAGGCTCCATCTCCGAGATCCTCGCACAGACGAAGAAACACGACGATGTGTGGATCCGCACCGATGACGACGAGCGGGCCGCGACGGTCCTTCGCGAGCTTCCCGACGTACTCTCGGCCACATTCACCGACGGCCGGGTCGAAGTTCAAGCGAAATCGGGAACCGATCTGTCGTTGTTGGCGTCTCACATCATCAAGCGAGAGCTGGCGCTGCGACACCTAGAGCGCCGCGAGCCCAGCCTCGAGGAGATGTTCATGAACCTCACCGAAGGGCTCGTCCAATAGCCCCCGGACCGCCATGCGCCTGAACGGAGGTGCGGTCCTCCGTCGAGAGGCCGTTCGCACGGCTCGCCGGTGGCAGACGTACGTGATGCGGTTCGCCATCAGCGGCCTGATGCTCTCCTTGGTGCTCTCGTACCTTTTGGTAGTACACATCGAGGTCACCGACGTGGCGACCTTGGGCGATATCGGGCGTGGGCTGTTCAAAACCCTTACCACAGGCTTGTTCTCGGTCACCCTGGTGCTGGCGCCGCTGATGGTGGCCTCGGGCATCGAAGAGGAGCAAGAGGCCAAGACCCTCGACCTGCTGTCACTCACCGGCATGTCGGCGTCGCAGCTGCTCTGGGACAAAGTCTTGTCCCGATTAATGGTGCTGCTCACCTTCATTGTCGGCAGCCTGCCCTTCTTGGCCGCCGCAACCAGCTTTGGCGGCTTCTCTGTCGGCGAGACCGTCAACGCCATCGTCGGTACGCTGTTGGCCGCGTTGGTGCTGGGCGTGTTCGCGTCCTTTGTGGCCATGATGTCACGCGGCGGGCCGCTGTTGGCCCTGATGCTGTGCGTGCCGTACAGCTTCGTGCTCATGGTGTTTCCGGTCCTCTATTTCGCCATCATGGCCGGAGAAGGAAACGTCGAAGTCGCTCTTGCGCTCGCACTCCTTACAGTAGGCGACCCCTGGGTTTTGCTCTCGGTCTTGCCGTGGCTAGCCGCCATGTTCTCGGGCTGGCCGCTGGCGGTCTCGGTGTTCCGAATCGCCACCAGTGACGACGGCGGTCAGGGTTTTGGGCTGCTCTCGACCGAATTCTGGGTAATCGAACGTTTCAAGCGCCGCACCTGGTTGATGGGTCTGGCGTGGGGCATCAGCGTTGTCCCGCTGTTCACCATCCAGGTGCTGTCATCGTTCCGTATGCCCCAACATTGGTGATATGTGGGCTTGGTTTGGCTCAGCGCCGCCCTCCTGCTCATCACCTTGCACCGGCTGTCATTGATGGGAGTGTTAGCGGTCTCCAACCACGTCGAAGCCTGGCGACAAAAGCGGACTGGAAGCGATAAGCGCCTGGCCCAAAGCCGACCCGTAAGAGGAAACCCCGTCATCTGGCGCGAGACCGCAACGTCTAGCGCAGGAATGGCGCGGTACCTACCCTACCTCTTCGGCGGGCTCTGGCTGTTGGGTGCGCTGCCCCTCTCGTACGAAGAGGGGTTCTTCGACGCCGAGGCGAACACCTTGTTGGCCGTGGTCGCGTACCTGTTCGCCTGGTTCGGAACCACCCTGATCTCTACCTCGGTGGCCGTCGAAGAGCGCCGTCGACGCACCGTGCCGCTAGTGCTGCTCACCCCCATGGGCGCTCGGGGATTGGCCTCCGGGAAGCACTGGTCGAGCGTTCGGTCAGCGCTTCCGCTCTTGGTGATGGGAACCTGCGTCTTCCTACTGTCCGACCCGGCCGACTTCTACTTTCGTGAACACGCTCGGCACTCCCATCTATGGGGCCCCAACCTCCCCATGCCCTTCATCGTCGTCATGCCATTTTGGCTACCTTGGGGCCTGTTGTGTGCTGGAAACTTGGGACTCGCCAGCCGAATCGCCGTCCACTGGGTTCCGCGTCGCATGGTGTGGATTGGCGGGCTCGCGGGTGCCTTCCTCTGGTTCGTCGGACCGGTTGCCTTCATCGCCCTCCTCGATGAAAACATCTTCATCAACAACAACCTCGATTACATCATCGCGCTCTGGATCCCATTCATCGACGTGCACGCTCTGTTCTGCGATCTCAAAGGCCTTCCCCTAACTCTGGTCGGTGCCATCCTCACCCAGGGCGTCGTCGCAGTCGGATTGCGACGAGCACTCGCGTGGCGGTTTCGACGGCAGGCAGCGCAAAAGGCTAGCGAAGTGATAAGTGGAGGTACCTGACCCTCGCTGGGTCCCTCGCTGGGTCGGATTGACCCTCGCTGGGTGGGATGGGGTCGGCTCGTGTACTTTCTCACCTTCAAAGCGCTGCATATTGTAGCGGTCGTCAGCTGGTTCTCGGGGCTGTTCTACATCGTGCGCTTGTTCGTGTACATCACCGAAGCCCACGATAAACCAGCCGCAGAACGAGATATTTTACTCCCACAGCTGAAGCTAATGTCCAGCAGGCTGTGGTTCGGCATCACCTGGCCCGCGGGTATCGCCACGCTGGTCTTTGGCACCGCCATGCTCAGCACCTACTGGCCCATGCCTCAGTGGCTGTGGATTAAGCTCGCCATGGTCAGTGGGCTGTGCATCTACCACGGCATCTGTCACTGGATTCAGCAACGACTCCAGGCCGACAATCCGCCATTAAGTAGTCGAAACCTACGCATATGGAACGAAGTAGCCACGCTTTTCCTGGTGTCCATCGTGTTCCTGGTGGTGCTCAAAGACTCGCTAGCGATGCTCTGGGCCATCGGCGGATTCGTAGTGTTCGCCGCAGTCTTGATGCTGGGGATTACCGCCTACAGGCGGCTGCGGACCGCGTAACGCCGCCTTAGCATCCAAACCCCGACCGCCGGCAGAGAGACAGCCAAACCCGCTAGACCCACCGCATCATAGGGCGTGTCGCGTGCAGTCAACGCGGCTCATGATCGCCACGATTCCCTCGGGAGGGTCAGCGTTCTATCTTCAACACGCCAATGTCTTGTGTTTCGATGCGGTAGTTGCCGAAGTGGGTACGACCAAAGCACGCCAAATCAGCGTCGACAGCCACGCGGACCTCTTTGCCGTCAACGGTCAGAACCACGGCCGTGCGCTTGTCATCATCGTCGGTTCGCTCGAAGCTCACTTGGTCGATGGTCTCGAAAGGAACCGTGACTTGGGCCGCGCCGAGCTGGCCGTACAAATACACTTCGCCTTCCCAGCTGAATTTGCTGAGCGCGACATGTACCCCCCCCAGATCGGTGACGGAAGCGTGAACGTCCCTGGCGGGAACCGGAATGCGACCAGGTGCGTCGGTGCCGCCAAATAGGCCGGCGTGAGCCGGCGCGCTGACCAGCCACAGGGCAAGGATTGGAATGAATCGGTGCATACCCGCAGCATAGCCCCTGCACCCCTGCCCTGCTCAGGTTAGGTCAGCCGCCCCGAAGAGGAGTGTCCGTGTCGGTCAACACCATCCATGGCGCCGCCAAATACCCGGCCGATGGTCCAGGCCCTGTCGTCACCATCGGAAATTTCGACGGCGTACACCGCGGTCACCAGTGGCTACTGGGGCTTTTGGTCGAACGGGCTCGCGCGCTGCAAGTGCCGGCTGTGGTCTACACCTTCGACCCCGCTCCCCGAGATGTGCTGCGCCCCGACAACTCTGTCCCCCGCATCCAGAATCTGGAAGACCGCGTCAACGCGCTCGGAGCGGCCGGCGTCGACACCGTAGTCATCGAGAAATTCACCCATGAGCTCGCGTCCATCGAGGCCCGCGATTTCGCCGTTCAGATCCTCGGCAACCAACTTCGCGCCTCCGAACTGGTCCTGGGATGGGACTTTCGCTTTGGCGCCCGAAGGGCCGGCGTCGTGGCCGATCTTCCCGGCTGGCTCGACATCCCCGTCGACCAAGTGAGCGCCCATCGGTTCTCCGAAAATATAGTCAGCAGCAGCCATATACGCCATTTGGTTCGTGACGGTCAGGTGGCTCTAGCCGCAGCCCTGCTCACCCGGCCCCATCGATTGCGCGGAACGGTACAAAGCGGCGACCAAAGGGGCCGCACGCTTGGGTTCCCCACTGCAAATCTGGCCATCGATACCGCACTGCGGCCCGCGCCGGGCGTCTACGCCGTCCTCACCCCCGTTGGCGACCAAGTCGTACCTTCCGTTGCCAATTTTGGCCGGCGCCCTACCTTTGGAGGCGGAGCAGAGGTGCTCGAAGTACATCTCCTCGACTGGGAGGGCGATCTGTACGGACGGCCTCTCGCCGTAGACTTCATCGGTCGCATCCGCGCCGAGATCACTTTCGACGGGTTGGATGCCCTCAAAAAACAGATTACCGCCGATGTTCAGTCCGCTCGACGTATCTTGGCCGTTTGAATGGTGATCACGGGCCACACACGCACCTACGCGCTGCTGGGCCATCCCGTGCAGCATAGTCGCTCACCTACCCTTCACAACCAGTGGTTCAAAGCCTATCGTGTCGATGCGCTCTACGTGGCGCTCGACGTTCAACCACAGCGGGCAGAGCAGGTCGTTACCGCTTTCCGAACACTGGGATTGGCAGGGGCGAACCTCACCGTTCCGTTCAAGACCGCCGTCATCGACCAACTCGACGGCATCACCCCATTGGCCAAGGCCATCGGCGCCGTCAACACCCTGTACTGGAATGACGGAGCCTTGTGGGGCGATAATACAGATGCTAACGGATTTATTGACGGACTGACCAGCGCCCACGGCCCGCTCCTTGGACCCCAGATAGCGGTGGTTCTCGGCGTCGGAGGCGCCGGGCGTGCAGTGGCGGCTGGACTCGCAGCCGCTGGCGTGCAAACCGTTCACTTGCTCAATCGCACCGTCGACGTCGCCCATGCGGTGGCCAACAAACTGGCCAAAATCTACCCGCGCACCACATTCACGGCGGGCCCCCTCGTCGCTAAACATTTCACAGCGGTCGCCGCACAAGCCACGCTGGTCGTAAATTGCGTCTCTGGGCAGGGCATTCCAATCATCGAATCTCTGCCGCTCATTCACCTGAACGCACAGGCCATCTGGGCCGATCTGAACTACTGGATCCCCCAACCACCGGCATTCAACGCCCTGCGCCAACGAGGGAATCGGCTCGTCGACGGCCATCCGATGTTGCTGCACCAAGCGGCAAGGGCGTTCGCTCTGTGGACGGGCATTCGCCCTCTCGTCACCGACCAGGGGTGACCCACACACCGCACGCTGATAGACTGCGCGCCGGAGGCCTCTCTATGGCGGAAATTCCGGTTCTGGTCTGTGTGGCCGGAGCCCTTGCCGGAAAACGCATCATCATCCCCGATGGCGGTTTGGAACTGGGTCGTTCAGAAGACAACCTGGTCGTAATCGTCGATGACGGCGTTTCACGCTTTCACGCTCGACTCTTGTTCGACAATGGATCGCTGTGGCTGCAAGACTCTGGCTCGCGCAACGGCGTTTACGTCAACGAGGAGCGCGTCACGCAACACCGCGCCTTAAAAGTCGGCGACAAGCTCCGAATCGCCAAGCATGTGTTCGATATTATGCTTGAAAGCGATAGTATGATCCCATTCACGCCTAGCTCTGCCGCTCCGGATGTTCTATCCAAGAAAGGCAGCGACGACACAACTGATGCCGTCCAATCATCTCCGTCACCCGCGAAAAAGCGGTGGTACTGGCCTTTCTGATGCTTGAGTCTGTCGAAGTCACCATCCGCCAACCTGGCTACCCTGATCGCTCGGTCACCCTCCAAGAGGGCGCCAGTCGCCTCGGGCGCGCCGAGGACAACGAGTTGGTCCTGTCCGATGTCGGCGTCTCCCGCCGTCACGCCCAAGTTTATTGGTCGCGCACCGAGTGCCTCATCGAAGACCTCGGCAGCGGAAATGGTACGTACTACCAGGGCCATCGAATCCAAAGCCAGCCGTTGCACGACGGCGATGAGCTGGTCATCGATCCCTTCATCGTACATTTCTCCATTCGCGGCTCGATGCGCCCCGTCGCCGAGGCCCAGCAGCCGGCTCCGGCCCGTCTCGAAATGGTGGTCGGAACAGGAATGGCCGGGTCGTCCCACGCCATCGACGAGGCAGGGCTGACCATCGGCCGCAGCGAAGATCGCGACGTGGTCATCCCCGACCCAGCCAGCAGTCGTCACCACGCCTCCATCGTGTATGAGAACGAACGGTTCATGCTCCGCGACATGGGTAGCGCCAATGGCATCTTCGTAAACGCAGTTCGGGTCCGCGACCAAGAGTTGCACGATGGCGATCTACTCCGCATCGGCAACACCGAGATGCGTTTTGTCCGCTACTCCCAAGAAGAGCGCGATAACTCCACTTGGCCGAGCGCCACAAGCAGTCACGACCCAAGCGCTGAGCGCATTCCGTCCTCGGGGGCCCCCGCCGAACCTACGCTGCTCGCGCTAATCGACCCACCCGCCAAAAAGGGCAGCCCCCTGTGGTTGATCCTCTCCGCGCTGACGCTGGTCGCTGGTTTGGTCTTCTTGGTGGTCATTATCTGTGTCATCATCGTGCTGTCATTCACACTCGAAAGCCCCCCAACGCCCATCCCTGCCCACGCACCATCCTGGACACTTCAGCTCCCCGACGGTCTCCAAGAGGACGGCACCGACTTGCTCTTCAAAGAGGGGGTCGCCGAAGTGCGGAACAACAACTTCGGCGAGGCACTACAGAATTTCTTCCGGGTGCTCAACGTCGACCCCGGTAACAACTCCGCCCAAAAATTTGCCTTCGCGGCCGGTGAAACTCTGGTCCTCCAAGAGCTGGAGACCCACCTCGATACCAAAGTAAAAGCCCGAATAGAACGCGAAGCCCAACGCACCCAACTCCTCCGCGACGTAACGCGTACGGGTCGCGTCGGCCGGGCGGCTAAAACCCAGCTCGAAGAAGACTTCCAGGACGATCCCTTGGTCATCCAAGAAATGAAATGGAGTCCCTCCAAGACGAGCGAAAAGGTCACCGAATGGCTCGCCACCGCCGACAAAGCTCTTGGCAACGACGACTTCCCAGCAGCGGCAGATGCCTATCGTAGCGTCCTCACGCTCACGGTTGAACCCGACCAACGCGGACGTGCCGTTACCGGCCTAAAGATGGCCTCCAAAGAACTCGGACGCAAGGTCTCCACCCCATGGCGCACCGGAGTCGTCGCGGCAGCACTCGGTCAACGGGCCGCGGCAGACGCCGCCTTCGATGAAGTCCGGACCATCGACGCAAACAACGCATGCGCCACTCTTCCCCCTCGCTAATCTCAATTAGAAACTGGCTTGTGCTCGGTTTGGCGAGCCTTTTGGTCCAGGGCTGTGGTCCGAAGATCTCCACAAATCCCGACCTCAGCCTACCCGAACTACAGCAAGAGATCGGCGACGTCGGCGCCGAGGCCACCCTCATCGCCGGCACCCAGTCCCTCGAACCGAACCCTCGCTCCATCGCGCTGGGCTGGCTCATCCGCACCTCTCCCGACCCGGGCGGCGGCGCATGGGCTGCGCAGGGGCTCTACGACCCGTCGTCCTGGGTCCAACGGGCGTCGGTCTTGGCGCTGCTTTCCCGGCTCCCAGAGCCCGACTCGTTGCATCAATTGGAGTCCTATCTTGGCTTGGCCAGCGGCGATCCCTACGTTCGCGGAATGGCAGGCGTTCATTTAGCTACCGTCAGCACCCCGCTCGCGTCGAAAACACTCAGCGTCGCTTGGCGCGCCGAAAACGAGAATTGGGCCATCGCGCCGCTCGCCCTCGCTTCCGCTGCCCACGGCGACGAAGAGGCCATCGGCGCGGTCGCGACGGCGGTCGCTACCGCCGAGTTCGCCTTAGAACTCGACTTCATCCACGATCTTGGAACGTCTGGGCACGCCGCTCTGCTCACCGCCGTACAACACGGTGCCGACTACGCCGAAGAAGAAGTCCAACTTCCGTTCGCAGTGGCGTTGATTCAACTCGGCGATCCCAGCGGCGAACAAGTGCTGCGAAAGGCGCTCACCCACCCCGATCCAGAGATCCGCGCCGACGCCATCGCCACGCTCATCCGACTCGACCACCCTACGGCCACCGCGCTGCTCCAGCGCGCTCGCAACGACAAAGTTCAGCTGCTTTCCTGGCAAGCCCGACTCGGCCTAGCCGCCCGCTCTGCCCAAGACGGAATGGTGTTCGAGCAGGCCTCTACAGCGTCCGACCCCGAAGTTCGCGCCCTGGCCATTCAGCTCGGCGCCGTGGCCTACCGACATCCAGTCGCTGGCGCCTCCAAACGCACCCGCAACAGCATCGAGCAGGTCATCGTCGCTGGGCTGTCCGATCCCGTCGACACCGTACGCCTTCCCGCGGTCAACGCCGTCGCCTCACTTCAACTTGCCAGCGCAATCCCCCAGTTGCAACCCCTGGTCCGCCACCCCTGGGAGCAGCTGAGAATCGAAGCCGCCGGAACCCTACTCCTGCTGGACTGACACGGAGAATTCGTATCATGCGCCGGTAGTGCACCCAATTCGGTCGCGATCGGTTCTCGGACGGAACCCCCTCGACATTGGACATCCAGATACCCGGTTCTAGCCATTGGATGCCCAGTACCCGCCACCTACGCCAAACACTAACCGGTCGCATTGCTCCCTTGCTTTTGGCCGGGTTTCGACGCGCACCTACTGCCATGCCAAAATAAGATCACATGCAGATCGGACCTTTCCACATCTTTCTTATCGTCGCTCTAGGCACGGCCGTCATTGGCTCTCTCGCCCTGGCAAAGAGGGCCCTCGGAACGTCACCCACACCCACTCCGGCCCCCGCGACGCCGCCACCGACCACGCATCAAAATCAGCATTCCGAAGTACACGAAGAGGTCACCATTCCCGAAAATGCTCCAGTGGTCATCGAGGACCAGCCTACCGATTGCGCCGAATCCAACGTCGGAGAATTCCAAGACATCGGTCGCACCCACAAGATCCTCATCGACGCCGAAGCGGCCGACGAAGAGCCCGACAACGCGACCTCGATGTACATCGTCAGCGCAGTCGGCCAGACCCACGTGGGTCGCAAACGCAAGTGCAACGAAGACGCCTACCTTGTCCTCAACGAGAGCCACCTGTTTATCGTCGCCGACGGCATGGGCGGCTACGCCGGTGGCGATGTGGCCAGTAAGCTCGCGTGCAGCACGATCGAGGAGGCCTTCCGCGAAGGAAGCTTCGAGGGCGCGCCCGGAAATGTACCGCTCTTCGGTGCACAGCTCTCCGCCGCCATCCAAATGGGCAACCAGGCCATCTACAAGAAGGCGCAATCCAATACCGAGCTCGCTCGCATGGGGACCACGCTGGTGGCCGCCCGATTCTCACCCAAACGCCAGCGTATTTACATCGGCCATGTGGGCGACAGTCGTTGCTACCGGTACCGACACGGCGAGCTCACCCAGCTCACCACGGACCACACCGTAGGCTCTATGGGCATCACCGGCCCAAACGCTCAACAGCTCATTCGTGCCCTGGGCATCGCTCCTTCCACAGAGGTCGACATCCTGATCGCCCATCCACGGCCTGGCGACACCTACCTTCTGTGCAGTGACGGCCTCTCCAAAATGCTTCCCGACGACGGCATTGCCGAAGTGCTGAAGATCTCCGCGTCGCCCAAGGTCGCCGTCGAAACCCTGGTTGGACGCGCTAACGATCGCGGTGGCAAAGACAACATCACCGTCATCTTGATACAGATCAAGGCGCTCGACGAAGACGAGGGAACCGAAACCGACATCGATCAGTCGAAGCCCAGCGCCCCAGAAAATAGGTCCACCACCTGACTGCCCACCTTGTCGATCTCGCCCAGGTCTGTTCCGAGCATCAACTCGTAAAACAGTCGCTCTACCGCGCCAAACACCACCAAACAGATCAACCGCGGGTGACTGACTTCGATGAGTCCGCGATGGGCTACGTCGAGGGTAAATGCCTCGGCCGCGTCGAGAATGGCCAGCTCACGCGCGCGAAGTCCCACACCGGCCTCTCCGGCGCCACGGGACTGCCGAAACGCAAGTAGACACTCCTGCTGGTTCGCCAAACCCACCCTGGCCAAGCCCAGCGCCATCTCTTGATAAATTTGGCCTACCTCTTCGCGCGTTGTGGCGTTGGTCATCTTCAGGCGGACCTCTTCAAACACGCCCATGACCCCATCATGCCACCGGTCCATCAACGCCTCGAAGAGCGCCTGTTTGTCTTTGAAGTACAGGTAGAATGTACCCCGTGCCATGCCCGCCGATGCCGAGATTTGCTCGATGCTAGCCCGATCGTAGCCGTGTTCTAGGAAACGCTCGAGGCCCACGCGGAGCAGCGCCTCTCGCTTCAGACGTTTCTTGTCCTCGCGGCGTCCCAATGCATACCTCGCGATCGATGAGCAACAACTTTACTCCCGACGCGTAGCACACGCAGCGGAACCTTGGCCGACGTACAGTATCCAGGATAGCCCATCCGCAGGAGGCGTCTATGTCGTCATCGCCGCTGCCCGCGTGGGCAGACCAGCTTCGCACTCGATACTTAGCTGGAGAAGCCAGTTTATTTCTCTTGCACGGCAACGTTCGCGACCTCTATGCGTGGACCGACGACGACGGAAACACTGAGTGGCTCGATCTACGCGGCTTCCTGCAGGCGTTCTTGAACCGTACCCGCGACCTTGTCGTCTACTACAACGTCAGCCAAGGCCTGTTGTTTGGCGGTCCCGGCCAGAAGCGTCTCTTTCGAAGTATCGTCGACGCCCAGCGCATGTTGCGTGGCGAAGAGCGAATGAGCGGCCTGCCCGTCACCGCCACCCAGGTCATCCCCGTGGTCGAGGCCCTGGCCACCGATCCAACCCACAGCTCAGCCGTCGTCATGGACTTCTTCGAGATGATCGCGCCGAACGCCGATCCCTCGTTCATGGTGCACGAAGACAAGGCCAACTTGGTGTCCCTGCAGCGCTGGTCCACCGACCCCGCCTTCCTCGCCACCGACAACCTCATCATCCTGGTCACCGAGCACCTCTCCGACATCAGTCGACGCATTGTGGCCAGCCCACAGCTCGCACCCATCCACCTCTCCTTCCCCGAGATGTCGGAACGAACTGCATTTGTACAGGGCCAAGACCTCTCAAAGGTCAAGATGGAGATGTCACCCGAGCTACTGGCCCAGGTCACCGCCGGACTCTCACTGCTGCAGATCCGCGCCCTGTTGCGCAGCGCCGCGGTCTCCGAGAAGTCCCTTACCTTCCCGATGATCAACACGCGCAAGAAGGCCATCATCGAGCAGGAGTGCCACGGACTCGTCGAGTTCGTCAGCCCCAACCACGACTTCAGCCATGTGGGCGGCATGGCCGGCGTAAAACACGACCTGTTGCGGGTGGCTAACGCGGTCAAGTCCGGACACATCAATCGCGTGCCCATGGGTATGATCTTTGTGGGCCCAATGGGCACTGGGAAGACGTTCATCGCCGAGGCCTTCGCGTCCGAATGTGGGCTCACCTGCCTCAAGCTGAAGAACTTCCGCGACCGTTGGGTAGGCAGCACCGAGGCCAACCTCGAGCGAGTGCTCGACCTGGTCGAGGCCCTCGGCTACGTGCTCTTGATCATCGACGAGGCCGACCGCAGCCTCTCCTCAGGAGGCGGCTCCGACGGCGGCGTCAGTTCCCGGGTCATTGCTCGGCTCAAAGAGTTCATGAGCGACACCAGTCACCGCGGTCGTGTGGTCATCCTGATGATGACCAATCGCCCCGACAAACTCGACGTCGACCTCAAGCGGCCCGGTCGCTTCGACATGAAGATTCCGTTCTTCTTTCCCGAGTCCTCCACCGAACGCCAGCTCATCCTCGAAGCCCTGGTCCGCAAGAACAAGGTCGAGATGGCCGAGAATATCGACTACGCCCACGTGGTCGCGGCCAGTGAGGGCTACTCCGGCGCCGAGCTCGAGGGCGTGCTCTTGGCATCGGTCAACTTGGCGGGCGAAGACGACATCGATGTGGTCAGTCAAGCCCACCTCGACCAAGCCGCCGACGACGTTATCCCCTCTCGCGACACGCGAATGCTCGAGTTTATGGAGATGTTGGCGGTGTTTGAGTCCAGCAGTCGAAGCATGCTCCCCGAGCGTTACAAAGACGTCTCGACGGAAGAAGTGCAGCAACGACTGGACGAGCTGCGCATGCTGTTGGGCCGGCGCGCGATGTAAAGGGTCGCTTCGGGCGGATCCGACTGCTTGACAGCACCGCCCCAACCACCTAAAACCCCCGGGACCCGACCGTCTGTTTACAGCGGTCAATCACCCAGCGACACCGTTCACAAGAGGCCGCATCGCGGCACACGGCAAGCGGAAAACACGGAGATACGCGCATGTTCGCGATTATTGCCAACGGCGGCAAGCAATACCGCGTCGCCACAGGCGACAAGGTTGTTGTCGACCGAATGGACGTCGAAGTCGGCGCCAGCATCAACATCGATCAAGTTCTACTTGTCTCGGGCGACGACATCAAAGTCGGCACCCCGAACGTCGACGGTGCCAAGGTTGTGGTTAAAGTCCTCGACCACCACAAAGGCGAGAAGGTCATCACTTTCAAGTACCGGCCCACACGCCGTATGCGGAAGCGGAAGGGCTACCGCCACTCACACACCACCCTCGAAGTCGTCAGCATCGACGCCTAATCAGGAGAAAATCTCATGGCTCATAAAAAGGGACAGGGAAGTACCCGTAACGGGCGCGATTCCAATCCGCAGTACCGTGGCGTCAAGAAGTACGACGGCGAAGTGGTCAAGGGTGGAAGCATCCTGATCCGTCAGGTTGGTTCCAAAATGCATCCTGGCACCAACGTAGGCCAAGGACGCGACTACACCTTGTTCTCCAAGGTCGAGGGCAAGGTCAAGTTCGAAGTTCGTAACAACCGCCAGCTGATTTCCGTCTACCCCGAGTAGTTACGGGGCCTTCACGGGTCCCTCAACACCCGCGGTCTAGGCCGTATGAGGTTCCCATGAAGTTCATCGACGAAGTCACTATCGCCGTTTCCTCTGGTCAAGGAGGAGACGGCTGTATTTCTTTCAGGCGCGAAAAACACGTGCCCTTTGGCGGTCCCGACGGTGGCGACGGCGGACGCGGTGGTCACCTCATCTTTGAGTCCACCCGCCAGCGAAACACCCTCGTCGACTTCCGCCGCAACAAAATGTACAAGGCCAGCCGGGGCTCCCACGGCGAAGGTCGCCGTATGTATGGCGCCTTCGGCGAAGATCTCCGGCTAATGGTTCCCGTAGGTACTGTCATCTACGACGCCGAGACCGACGAACCCCTCTCCGACCTCTCCGACGAGGGCGACACCTGGAAGATCCCCGGGGGTCTTGGCGGCAAGGGCAACGTCCACTTCAAGACCAGCACCCGCCGAACGCCCCGTATGGCCACCGACGGCAAGCTGGGCCTCGAGCTCAAAATTCGGATGGAGCTCAAACTGCTCGCCGACGTGGGCATGCTGGGCTTCCCCAACGCCGGCAAGAGCACGCTCATCTCGAAGATCAGCGCCGCCCGACCCCGCGTCGCCGACTACCCATTCACCACCTTGGTGCCGTCCTTGGGTGTGGTCGAAATCTCTCCGGGTAACTCCTTCGTGGTCGCCGACATCCCCGGTCTCATCGAAGGTGCCAGCGACGGCGTCGGACTGGGCCACAAGTTCCTACGACACGTCGAGCGCTGCGAGTGCTTCGTGCACCTGCTCTCCTGCGACCCCACCGAAGAACTGAGCCCCGTTGAGCGATTCCTTGCCATCAACCGGGAGCTCAAGCGATACGAGCGCGAGCTGGCCGAGCGGCCCCAATTCGTGGTTCTGAACAAGATCGACCTCATCGACGAAGAGACGCGCGAAGAACTGATGGCCGAGCTCACCAAGGCGTCTGGTTCTCCCGTTTGGGCCATTTCCGCGATCACCACCGAAGGCGTCCGGCCCCTGGTGTTCGCCCTATGGGAACATGTCCAACAAACGCTCGCGACGCCCGACGACACCGAAGTCATCTGGTAGGTCTCAAATCCTCGGGCAGTGTCATGGTATGTCCCAGCCCTTGAGTATCGCGTTGTTTCTTGGTAGGTTCCTTTCGATTAACAGGACACACTCGACGAGGTATCCCATGAAACGCGCTCTAACCGTCGGTTTTCTTGCACTCGCTCCCAGCATGGCTTTTGCCTGCGGTGGCGCCAAGACTGCCTCCGCCCCCAACACGGACGAGGCCACTTACGCATCGGCAGCCCACACCACGGACGCAGACGTCGACCCCACCCACTGCGCCAAGCAAAGTGGCCTGGTCGGTGCAAACTGCTCGTACTCAACCGGTATGATGGCCCAGCGCGTGCTCGAAGAAGGCCAACCCTATACCTTCACCGGCTCCCTGGCCCAGGCTTCCAATGATCTCGACAGCAAGGTGGCCGCCCCGTTCGCTATCGGGCCCCAAGATGGTATCCACGTAGTGGCCAACGCCGTCCTCGAAGATCTCATCGATCACAACCAAGCGAAGAGCCGCCTCGAGATGACCGGTCGCTTGCTCAAAGTCGACGGCGTCCAATATTTCGTGGCCACCGCATTCGAAGCCATCAACAGCTAAGCCCGCTGCCCCTGCTCCTTTGCGGGCAGGGTTCGGAACGTATGCTTTGCGCCTGGCGATCCACGGGTTAGTCGTTGCCTCCCTTGGCGGGACGGGTGCACAATTGGTATGTGCACCCAGGAGGCTCCCATCCAGCCCGAACAACTGGCCCAAGCATTCGCAACGGTCGCTCTCGATCACAAAGCTCAAGACGTCGTCATTCTCGACATGCGTGGGCTCATTGACTACGCCGACATCTTTGTGCTCTGCACAGCGAATAACCGGCGTCAGGTTCAAGCGATCGCCGAATCTGTCCGTCAATACAGCAAGAAAGAGCTGAAGACGTTTCCCAACAGCGTCGAAGGCGCTGACGCGGCCCGCTGGGTCTTGGTCGACTTCGGCGATGTCGTTGTGCATGTCTTCGACGAGCCGCACCGTGGTTTCTACGACCTCGACGGTCTCTGGCTCGACGCTCCGCGCTTGGCCACGCCTACAGACCGTTCGGAAGTCCCGGCTGACGAAGACAATTAATGGGTGCCCGATTCCGGGTCCTCATCGTCGGTAAAAGCCGTGCGTCGTGGGCCCAAGAAGCGGTCAACGACTACACCAACCGCCTAAAACGCCATGGTAGCGTCGAAGAAATCGCCGTAAAGGCCGAGACCTTTCGCGGTGACATCGACGCCGTGCGCGCCCAAGAGTGTCAACGGCTCCTCAAGCGCCTTCGGCCCAAGGATCGGCTCGTGGTCCTCGACGAACGGGGCGAAGGTCTCGTCACCAGCAAGTTTACTAAGCTGGTCGACCAGGGGCGGCAGAGCGGCACGCTGGTGTTCGTGATCGGCGGCGCTTATGGCCACGACCCAGCCCTACGTGAGCGGGCGTGGCGGGTGATTAAGCTGTCCGACATGGTGCTGAACCACGAGCTTGCCCGGGTGGTCTTGTATGAGCAGCTCTACCGCGCCATGACGCAAATCGCCGGCGTGCCCTACCATCACTAGACGATTAGATCTCGACCTCGAGACTTGGGCGACCGTAAAAGTAGCCTTGCATCAGTATGATTCCCAAATCTTCGAGGACGGTGACCTCTTCTTGGATTTCGACGCCTTCGGCGATAATATGACAGCTGGTGCCCTCGGCGAACCCGACCAGCAGCTGAATGAGTCGCTGACTGCGCGGCCGCTCGTGAATGTTCCGGACCAAACTCATGTCGAGCTTGACGTACTGCGGATTGAGGTCGGCGAGCATCGTGAGACTGTTGTAGCCGGCGCCCAAGTCATCGAGGGCGATGGCGAAGCCGCAATCGGTGAGATTTTGGACCGCCTCGTCCCAGCGATCGATGTCCTGAAGACTGGAGCGCTCGGTGATTACGATGGTGACTCGCGAGGCCATTGGTAAAAGACACTCGACGTGCTTGGCGAGCAGTGCCGGATCGCCCAACTGCAACGGGTGCAAGTTCACGAACAAACCGGTGGTTGAAGGTAGCACCTTGAGCCAGTCCGACGCCATGCCGAAGACCTCGCCCCCGACCTCCATGACACGGTTGTGGCGCTCGGCCGCGGTGAGCAGCAACATTGGATTGCTGAGCACTTCATGTTGTGGCCGTAGCAGCGCTTCGTAGGCAAGAAGATTCTTTGCGCCGCCAGAAACATCGAGAATAGGTTGCAGCGCCAG
This sequence comes from Rhodobacterales bacterium, assembly GCA_009936995.1. Lineage (GTDB taxonomy): Bacteria > Myxococcota_A > UBA796 > UBA796 > JAACDH01. Next base: position 517 of record JAACDH010000337.1, on the reverse strand, counting down.
TCGAAGCATCTTGCGATTCAAGCACTCTTCGAGGGCACGTCGCTCCTCCGCCGCCCCTTCTACGAGCTTGGCGCGGGTCCGTTGCTCCATCTTCCGACGTGAGTCGAAAGCGTCTTCGACCAGCCCCAGCAAGTCGGCAGACTGAAACGGCTTTCGCAGGACCCGAACCACTTCGCCGCTGTTGATCGCGTCGACTACCATGGGAAAGTCCCGGTTGCCCGTCATCAGAACGCGCAAGCAGCTCGGCATCAGATCGCGAAGATCGCCCATCACCGTGAGCCCGTCTTCGCGGCCCAAGGCGTAGTCCACCAACGCCAAATCGAGCACAACCTCTTTGGCAAAGACTAGCGCTTCCTCACGGTTACTCGCACAGAAAACCTTGTGACCCGCGCGCAATAGTGCCCGCTCGACGCTTCTCAGCACCAATGGATCATCATCTACGACCAGTATCCGGTGGTTCACATCACTCCTGAGTGCCGAATTAAGAGGCAGCGCAACAAGTGCGACTGCTTTTCGT
>JAACDH010000336.1 GCA_009936995.1 Rhodobacterales bacterium | reverse complement strand
GCCAAAAGAATAAGAAGCATTCGCGCATCTCCCGAGCCTGGCGGTGAATCTAGGTCGGGAAATCCGGTTATGATTCTGGTCCTTAGCGCCTCAAAGGAACCCGTTCATGTCACGTTCACTTGTTTTCAAATGGATAGGCACCGTGGTGTGCAGCATGACCGCCTGCACGTCGGACGTAGACCTCAATCAAGACATCCTCACCATCGGGGACAGCCTGCTCGATTACCACACGCCCGACGCCGACATCGCGACCGTCGCGGCGGGAGCGCTGGACAGGAGCGTTGCCCTTGGTGCCGTCGGTGGGTCCACGATGCTCGGTGAGGACAACATCGCCGATACGTACGGGCCGGGAGACTTTCAACTGCTGATCGCCAGCGGTGGTGGCAACGACCTGGAAGAGTGCGAGTGTGGCGTGTCTTGCGACGATGTCATCGACGCACTGATCGCAGCGGATGGCTCGGGCGGTGCCATCCCAGACCTCGTTGAGCGCGCCCTCTCAGATGGCAAGACCGTGGCGTGGGTCGGGTACATGAGGCCACTCGCGGATGCCGAAGCGTTCTCAAACTGTGGCGGCGAACTAGATATGCTTCGGGTCAGGCTGTCAATGCTCGATGACGAAAACGAAGGTCTCACTTTTGTGGATGGAGCGCTGCTTGGAACCGGAACCGAGCGCGCACTTTACGAGGAGGATGGCTACCACCCCTCTCCCGAGGGATGTGAAGCGCTGGGCCTTCAGCTCGCACAACAGGTCGAGGCGATTCCAGCCAGATAACCACGCAATGGCATCGCCAGCCCTCAAAACGCATCCGTGACCCCAGGCCGGTTCTAGCGCGGCTTCTGTCCGGCCATCCGGCGCGAGGTGCCTAAAAGGCCAAGGGACAAAAACACCGTTCATCAGGACAAAAGCACATTCTGGAGGGGGCTGAAGACACGGACGGAGCAGGGCAGCTGGTCGAGGTGCTGACCGGTTGCCGAATGCTCAACCGGATGTTCGAACTCGGCAAGCCCGCGTCGGTTGCCGTACGAACATGAGCCCCAGGCCTGGGAGCTGCTGACTCACGATTGCGCATCTAAGGTGATCGTGTGCGCTGACTTTCGCGGAGATTAAGACGAAAACACCCTATGAAAACCGGTTTTCGCATGACGATGTTCCGGGTGCTTTGGCTAGAGTTTTCGTCTGTAACCTGGTCAACGCCCAGGGCCCGGGGCGGGCGTTTGCGGTGGTCAGAGAGATCGGCGTTGAGCGAAGTGCACGCCCACGCTCGTGAACTTGGCTGAGAACCGTGGTGGGTTTGGCTCAAGGCACCGGTTTAGCAACGAGGTGATTGCCGAGCCCCCCCAAAAACGGAGCCGAGAGAACGGTTGACGAAGACACCGGGCCTAAGTCCTTCGCGATGGCACGGTTGGGCGGACCTCCTCTGGCGGGTCTTTGAGGACCTAGCCGGTCCGGTTGGTGGCCTCGCGTGCGATTGTGGCGGCCACCTGACGCTTCACGCCGTCGTCCGTCCACCGGCTACGCTCGATGTTCTGGAGAGCCTCGAACGTACCGCGAACCGCCAAGCGTGAGGGCCGCCACAGGTCGAGCTCGGCACCGCCTGAGCCGCCTTGCGAACGCTAGGGCGGAGTGCGCTGGCCTCGTAAGGTGGCAACCTGCGCTTTCGCGCCACCGCGATTCGCCCAAACGGGGCTATACTGGATCGGGAGGTGCTCTGATGCTTCTTGTCCTCTACTTGCCTCAAAGTCCAGCGCGTACCACGATCTTGGAAACGCCCAGATGGAATGATAACGGAGCACAGGGATAGGGCAGCCATCCTGGGGCCCACACTGTTTCGTGCAATCCCCGAGTTCCGTATCAGTGCTTTCGCACTTTGATTTCGGTGGCGGCCCACACCCTTTTTTGTAGCGCCTCTCCGTTCTCTTTGGGCACCTCTAGGCGAACCTCGCCGGGCATCACGCAGCTCACCCGAAGGTCTTCGGCGACCAACGAGCCGTCGACAAGGAGGTCGACCCGTTTGTCCCAGCTACCATCGGTAGCGCCGGATGGCAGAACCACCTCAGCGCGGTTGCTGGGACTAGGTTCGCAACGTTTGGGCGCCGTGGAGTGGTAGTAATTGACCACCCGGCGGGTGTCTGGGTCCTCGATCGCGTTGAGGAGCTCGTCGGTGGCGAGAATGCCGGCGATGTACCAGTAGTAGTTGACCGGCTTGCCCCCACCCTCCTGGTAGAAGGGTGGACGCTCATTATTGGCGTTCTCGGCGGCACGGCCGGTCTGAGCGGCCAGGAGCAAGACAGCCTTGAGCACGTCAGGTTGTGCGCCGGGAATCGAGGGCTCGAGCTTCTGGTACAGGCTGTGCAGCTCATGCGCCTTGAGTCCCCAGTCCTGGTCGGAGAGCACATTCCATTCGATGGCGGCGGTTTCCTGTGTGATTCGCTTGGCCTTGCTCAGCACCGCGGAATCCGGCGATATTGGGTCAGGCTGTGTGACTTCTGTGAGGCTTGTGGATTCGGGGTTCGGCTGGCCGCCAAATGGCAGCGCCAGCAAGAGTGCAGCTGCGGCCGCTAGCGCTACTAGCCCTTTGTATATTCCTATTTCTAGCATCTTTCCTGTCCTCTGTCTGGTTGAAATTGGGACTTGATTTCGGGCCTCTTCGAAGGGCCGGGCCTGACCGAGCTCGTTGAGTTCAGCATCGAGCTCACGCCAGCAGTCGCGTAGGGCGACCGAGACGCTTCGACACGATTCGCAGTGCTCGAGGTGTGGATGGTCGAGACAGGGTTCGCCAGTGAGCAGCAGTGCTCGCATCTCTTCGCAGGTCATGCGGTCTCCCGGACCAGCTCGAAAACTTCGGCGTGGTTTTCGAGCATTTGTAGGCGCAGCCGCTTGCGGGAATCATGCAGAGTTACCCGCGCGGTAGAGGCGGTGATTCCAAGCTCTCCGGCGGCTTCTTTCGGGGTGAGTCCCTGCCGGTCGCACAGCTGTATGACCTGGCGCTGACGTCGCGTGAGAGACGAAAAGGCGGCGATGGCCAGGGATGCGCCGGTCTGCATATCTATCCGCTCGCCCGGATCTCGGTGTTCGGAGAGCTCAACCATTTTGCCGCCCTCTCGGCGCTTGCGTAGGGTGTCACGGGCGCAGTTGCGCACCAACACGCGCAGCCAGGGAGCAAATGGACGTCCCGAGTCGTAGCGGTCGATGCGTTCGAACAACTTGACGAGGGAGTCTTGGGCCGCATCCTCCATCAAGGGACGGTGGCCAAACTCCGCGAAGGCCCATTGGCGAATGCGTGACCACCAGCGCTCGGCTAGTCGTTCGAGCGCGCCATCGTCGCCATCTTGGGCGGCGGCGGCGAGCTGCTCACAGGTTTGGTAGGGCACTGACTGCATGTCTACCCTACGCATGAGCTGTCGTCAGCGTTTATAATTATGGTGCGTTATTTTCACTTTAGTCCCAGAACATCGTGCGGCGACCACTGACTCGGAGACATCCAGCCCGTCGGTCGCCCCAGACGTAATCAAGACGGATGGCCGCCCTGCTCCAACAACGGATGTGTGCGCAGCTCTTCGGCCAAGGCCTGCAACGCGGCGTCCTGTGGATGGGCCGTACGCCACACCAAGCGGAAGGCGTCGGACTTGAGTTTCACCTCGGGCATCAACTCTACTAGGGTTCCGCAATCCAAATCCGCCTGTACGAAGTACCGGGGCAGCACAGCCACGCCCGCCCCCTCCAACACCCGCATGCGCAAACCACCAATGCCCCCCAAATACTGATGCCGACCAAATCGCCAGGACGCCTTTCCGGGCCACGCGTCTAGGAAGTAGCGAAACAAGGGCAAGTCCGCGCTCACATCCAACAACCGACAATGGGGCGCATCGTCGGGACCGGTCACCAAGGGGGCATTGCCCACAAAAACGTACTCCTCGGTGTGCAGGGTAGCGTATCGCAGGCTCGCGCTGGTCAAGCGAGCGCTGTAGATGACCGCGTCGATATCGCCCCGCAGCACCCGATGGGTGAGGTCGGGTGTATCGGCCATATACAGGTGCACGGTACGTTCAGGAACGGCGCTCTCCAAGGCCTTCAAAATAGGCGTGAGCCAGACGATTCCCAGCTCGAAACGCGTGCCAATCACCAGCTCAAAGGGCAGAGGGGCGGCGTCTTCAGCCACCACATTGCGGCACCGTTGGGCTTCGGCGAGCAACGTACGAGCGTTGGGCAACAGACGGGTTCCCGCTTCGGTGAGGCGGGTACGGCGGGTGGTGCGGTGGAACAACGCGGTGCCCAAGTCCTCCTCCAGACGACGAATCCGATCACTGAACGCGCCTGGAGAAAGGGACACTCGCTTCGCTGCCGCTCGAAAATTTAAGGTGTCGGCGGCGGTGGTGAAGCAGCGCAGGGAGTCCAGATCGAGCAGGTCCATTGTTCGCACTTTCCATAGAGGAGGCACCCTAGCCTACCGTCAGCAGCATGGTTTAGGGTCCATTATTCGGTTTTACCGAACAGTCATGTCCGAATCATACGCATGGCCGATGGCCTCGCAGCGTGCTCCATTGTGTGTACCCAGGAGGTAAACAGGTCTCGTCCCACCATCATTCTTGCCCTATTGGCCGTGAGCGCCTGTGCCGCACGCGTCCCCGTGACCACGGCCCAAATGCCAGACGCTCTGGCGGACGGCAAGGTCAGCTACGCAGAGTTCCAAGAGAACGACACCGCCGCCCGCGACAGCATCCGCCAACTGGCCGAGCTAGAGGTCTTGGCGGTGGGCGACCTGATTGTCGACGCCCCTGAAGGCAGCCAGAATTGCTACGGCCCCTGCGAGGACGATGCCACAGACCCAGTGTGGATGCAGGAGCACGCCTGGCAAGTTGCTCGCCTCCAAGCGCTCACCGAAGAGGCCGTGGCCCTGGCCCAACAGGCCCCCACCGCCAACCCCATGGACCGCCAGGCCTCGCTGGATGCCCTAAATGAACTAGAAATTATTGAGATTGAAGGGATGTTCCAGCACCAGCCTGCCAATTGCTACGTGGGCTTCTGTACCGGCGATGAGAGCCGTGCAGGCATCATCGAGGCCCTCGCAGAACAAACGAAGGGCCTGTGAAACGCGGCCTTGGCGTGGGCATGGACCTCCCGTGGCGCGGGCCGTACGGCATCGTCGACGGTCGGGTCTCGGCGCGGACCCAGCAGTTCTTCCAACGCCACGGCCACCGATTCTCGACGCTCTTTGTGAGTTGGCAACCCAACGGCAAGGGCGTCCCCGACCTCGCAGACCTCACCGCCGCCTGGGACCCTTTCTTGGCACAGGTGAACATCCCCAACCGAACCCTGCACCAGACCGCCCTCAATTTGGCGGGTGGCAACTACGATCGAACCGCCATTATCGACGTTACCAATCGGCTGATCGACCGCTACCAGATGCAATGGGTCAACGAAGATCTGGGCAGCTGGTCGGTGAACGGCCGGCCCCTTCCTTATCCCCAACCGCCGCCACTCACCCCATCTGGGGTGGCCCACTGTGCCGATGTGTGCGCGCGAGTCGACGGCGCTCTAAACGCACCCTTGGTGGTGGAATTCCCAGGATTCGAAACCCCTTCGCCCTGGCTTTTCGGCGAATTGGACGCGTACGACGCATTCAAACGCATCGTGGACAGCGCAAACGTACTTTGCACCTTGGATACAGGTCACCTTCTTACCTGGCGATGGCTGCAGGGACACCGAGGTGCGGCACTGCTCGAAGGGCTTGACCGTCTACCCTTAGATCGGTGTATCGAAGTGCATTGTTCGGGCACCATACAGACCAATGGCCGGCTGATCGACGCCCATCACGGCGTGCTCGTCGACGCCCAACTTGAATTGGCATCCCGGTTGATGGCCCGCTGCCCGAACCTGCGCGTGGTCACCTACGAAGACCCCAAATACAACGACGAAGGAGAACTACCCCTCGCTGCCCAAGAGAGTCTGGACCAGCTTTCAGCACGGGTCGACCAATGGATGGCACAACCCGAACAGTCCACCGTGCCCACCGTGGCCGTGCCCAGTCCACTCGCCCAGACAGACGCACCCTGGGAAGACGAGCTGCAGTCCGCCTTCATTCGTGACACGGCTTTCGGACGCCGCTGTCGCGCCCAAATCCTCAGCCGCACCGCTCGCGGCATCGGCAAGCTCACCGACCTGTACCCCAACGCCATCGCCGACTGGAAGACAAAACACCCCAAAGATGTCAAACTAGACGGGTTGCTGGTCGCATTCTTGGCATCTGCCGCCGGCGAGACCTGGTCAGAGTTCGCGTGGGCCGTAGGCGGTCGGTGCATCGAAGACGCGTTCGGCCGGTTTCTATCGCCTGGAAGCGCTGAGCATCTGCACGCCTGCGCACGGGTGCTCACGGTGTACCCCAATCCGCCCTTTCAAATTCCCGATGGATTCCGTCCGGCGCCTTTAGGTTGGTTTACCGTCACAGATCTAGACGAGCCGCACTTGTACGCATCGTTGGGCGGGCGACTGGTCTGCGGTGCCATCACGCCATTGTTGGTGCACCTCTTGAACGGTCAGCGACCCGAGGGCAGCGAGCCTGCACTGGCCAAACTGACTCAGTTAGGTCTTCTTTCGGCGGCTTTGTAGGACGGCGTACCGCCCGGTTCGCTGCACGCTGGGTTCTGCCGCGGCCGCCTGAGCCGCCCAGAGACTGCTGGGTCAGTGCGCCGACTTGCTCCCTAAACGCCCGAAAGCCAATAGATGGGTCTAGGCGACGCTCAAATAATCCCTGACCTCTGGATACCGATGACCATGAATCGTTTTTACCCCATCGGTACCCCAGGCCAGAAATGGACCCCGGCCGACGTGTCTGCGTGGCGCGAGTAATGTCACGTCGAGCGCAGCTACGAAGATGAGGTCCGTTCCAAACTTCGGGAGGTGTCGTCGCAGTTTCAGATTGAACAGTACGGCGCCCTGCCAATCGCACCCAACAACTCCCCGCTCTTTGTCGTCCAATGTGAAGGTGAAAACCCTGAACTTCCCTGGGCTCTCGTGACCGGTGGCGTTCATGGCTACGAAACGAGTGGCGTTCAGGGTGCGCTCGCATTCCTCAAGTCGCGGGCAGCGTCCTATGCCGACCGCGTCAATCTAGTGGTGGTGCCGTGTGTGAGCCCATGGGCATACGAGGTCATCAATCGCTGGAACCCAGACGCCATCGATCCCAATCGTTCGTTCATCGCAAATAGCCCAGCATACGAGTCCGCCGCCCTCATGAATTGGGTCCGCGAGGCCGGCATTCGCTTCTTGGTGCACATCGACCTCCACGAGACCACCGACAGCGACGAGACTGCGTTCCGGCCCGCCCTTGCAGCCCGTGATGGTCTGACCTACCAACCCGGTGAAATTCCGGACGGATTCTATACGGTGGGCGACACCGAGAACGCGCAACCATCCTTTCAAGCCAGGATTATCGCAGCCGTTGAACGAGTCACCCACATCGCTCCAGCGGACATCAACGGCGAGATCATTGGGTCCCCCGTCGTGCAGCATGGGGTCATCAACTATCCGTTCAAAGCGCTGGGCCTCTGCGCTGGCCTCACCGACGCACGCTTCACGACCACGACCGAGGTCTACCCGGACAGCCCTCGGGCGACGGATGAAATCTGCAACCAAGCACAAGTAGCCGCAGTGTGTGCAGCCTTAGATTTCGCCACAAGTCCCCCAGCGGCCTGACCAAATCTCGCGCGAAATTGCGCCGTTTGGGATTCTTGACCTGCTCTCGCCATCCTGCCCTGGGCCCTGGAGGCTGGGCGCGTTGACGGCGGTGTTGCTGTGGATTCCCCGGGTCAACATCCTGATGGTCCTGGAGGCCGAGAACCACGCCACCTAGCCCAGGAATTCCTTGCGTACCGGGTCTTGCAGCATGCCGTACAGCAGGGCCGCACCCACTGGCAGGCAGGCTGACGGCACCAACATCGCACCGACGATCAAGGTGACCACCCAAGCCCACTTCTTCCCGCGCTTCAGTCCCCAGGCGGCGGCGAACATCGGCACGGCAAAGGCCCAGATGAACAGCGCGGCGCAGAGGCCACCGGCGGCCAACAAAGGCGCCATCTCTGGCCCAATCTCGGGGTCGAGGAAAGCGATGCTGCCGTAAAACGGGGGAATGACCGCCCCTAGCCCCACATAGCATAGCCCGACAAAGATCAGAATCCAGCGGGAGTACATGACCCATTGCAGCTGGGCGATGCGGGTCTCGCGATCGAGATCGGCCTCACCGGGAGAGGCGTAGGGATTGTTCGACAATGGGGCTCCTTGTGACCAATTTGAGCGGCCTGCTACGCAATAGGTACAGGGGTATTCTAAGGAGAAGAACCATTGGCGCATCTCCGAGGCCAGCATACAGGCTTTCGGTCGTTTTGGATGGGTGGTCGGCGCTTGGGCGCTCTCAGCGCCACGGCGTGCCGTCAGGCCAGCCTCCCGAAAGCGCAGCTTGCTCACTCGTGTGGTGAGGTGAGATCGTGGCGTACTCAGACGCAAACGCGGGTCGGCGCGCCAACACAGCGTTGGCTGTGTGGCTCAGGCGGACGCGAGTGGGGGCAATGGTGGGTCTCGGTCCTTACTTTTCGCTGAGCGCTCCAGACGGTCGAGGACGTCGGTGGTTCCGTTGGCGTAGTGCAATCACCGGGTGAGAACGAGCAGCCCATTCGGGCGAGGCTGCGGCAGCTGCTAGCCCGACATGCATCATCACGCGTTAAGATGGTGCCTAGAGAAAGTCAATGTGGTTGGCGCCGATGGGTCTGATGGGATCTTCATGGACCCCAAACGCCTCACCGCTGGAACCTAGCCGATGAGAATTCCAATGCGCCAGACCGCTCTGTTTACCCTCTTCCTCCTGACTGGTTGCCCCTTCATCTCGGAGTCCCGATACGAAGACGATGTCCGTGACTACGACGGCGACGGCGTTTTGGCCGAGCGTTTCGGCGGAGACGACTGCCGCGACGACGACCCAGACATCAAACACTGCGACTTCGATGGCGACGGTCACCTGCGCATGGACGCCGGCGGCGACGACTGCGACGACGACAACAGCGCGGTGTACCCGGGCGTCGACGAGCAATGCAACGGCTGGGACGACAACTGCGACGGACTGATCGACGACCTCGACCCAACCCTTATCGACGCCCCCACTTGGTTCACTGACGACGACAACGACGGCTACGGAGACCCCAACAACACCCGCCAGGGCTGTGAAGCACCGCCCAACACCACCACTGACGACCGAGACTGCCACGACAGCAGCAACGAGATTCACCCCGGCGCCACCGAATTCTGCGACGACGCCGACCGCAACTGCGACGGCGACGCCACATTAGGCGCGGTCGACCCCATCGACTGGTACACCGACAACGACGGCGACGGCGCCGGTTCAGGCCCCTCCATCGCCCTGGCCTGTTTTGGGCCCCTCAACAGCTCCGAAAACGATCTCGACTGCAACGACGACTCCCTATTGGTGTTCCCAGGCGCGATCGAGGTCTGGTACGACGGCCTCGACAGCGACTGTGACGGTGCCTCCGACTTCGACGCAGACGGCGACGGACACGACCGTATGCCCGAGGGCGGCGACTGCGACGACCTCGATCTCGATCGTAATCCAAACGCTGCTGAGATTTGCAACGGCGGCGTC
>JAACDH010000335.1 GCA_009936995.1 Rhodobacterales bacterium | reverse complement strand
GGAGCCGGCGTCACCAAGAACGCCGGAGCGGCCGAAGCCAACCTCACCAGGGCCTGTGACGCAGGGTTTACCGAAGGATGCTTCCAGAAGGGGCTCCTCCTCGACGAAGACTGGAATTCACTCGCAAAAGACGAATGGTATGGACAGGCTTGCGAAGACGGACACCGCGAGGCCTGCTGGAAGCTCGCTCAAAGCTACCTTAGCGGTGCCTCAACGGCTCCCACAGAAGATCGCGTCATTACTTTGGTCGATCGCGGCTGCGAGCTCGGTAATGCAAAATCCTGCTACGAAGCCGGCCAGCTACGCATCCAACTAGATGAGCCCGACTACCAGGTCGCCAGCGAACGCCACCATCGGGCGTGCAATCTGGGCGACGTGGCCTCCTGCGCGTCCCTGGTCACCATGATCACCGAAGACAAAGTTGAAGGTTCCGTAAAGACGGCCCCCCAAGCGTTCGAGTCCGCCTGCCTCAAGCGTGGTTCCGCGTCTGCGTGTACCGCACTCGCGCTCGAGTTGTTCCGCGGCGTCGACCTGCCCCGCGACCCCGACCGTGGACGCGCGCTCCTTCATCGGGCCTGTGTCAATTCCGACAGCTCCATCTCCGCTTGCACGTCCTTGGCCAACAGCTACGAGCAAGGTCAAGGCGGAGAGCGAGACCGCACCACCGCGGCTCAGTACTTCCGCTGGTCTTGTGATCAAGGCGACGTACAGGCCTGCCTCCAACGCGGACTGCTGGTTAGCGCCGGAAAAGGTATCACCCGCGACGACTACGACGCGCTCGCCATGTACCGCAAGGCCTGTGAAGGCGGCCTGGCCGAAGGCTGCCATAGAGGCGGCCTCATCTTCGACGAAGGTACCTACGTCCCCCGCGACATCGCAGCGGCCGGCGAGCTCTACAGTTCCGCTTGTGAAGGTGGCTTCGCCGATGGCTGCACCGGCCTTGGGAAAATGCTCGAGCTGGGCTATGAGGGGGAAGCAGATCCCGTTAAGGCCCGAGCCGCCTACGAACGCGGCGTTGCGCTCGGCTCCCGTTCTAGTATGCGAGAAAACGCCCGAATGATGTGGCAGGGACTTGGTGGAAAGTCCTCAAGAGGCAAAGCCCGCACCCTCGCTTCACGGGCATGCCAGGCCGGGGATGTGGTCAGCTGCCAAGGTGCAGCCGCCCTCCAATAGAAGCACTAGAGCGGAATGCGGTGCTCGCAACCTTCTCGCCAACGATTGCAACCAAACGCTGTTCTTCCACGAATAATCCGCCCCTGCCGACAGCGGGGACAGGGCTGCCCCTCCGGCCCGGACTTCACCTCGGGTTTTCGCTCGGGAAACCAAAAGCCCACCCGTTTGGCCTCGGTGTCCCACAGCAGTCCGGCCTCAAAGCTGTCTCCCTTCTTGCTCTTGAATCCCTTCACAGCGCTAGAACGTCCGTCTTTCAGAAGCTGCTTCACCATGCGCTCGCTAATCTTGCGCTTCGACATGGTCTGAAACACCACGAAAGAACAGGAACGGCCTGCGTCGCACGACCAAACCGGTCCTCGCGCTCGCACGGGCTTTTCACAGGCCGGGCACGCACCGAGTTCGGGCCCCTGTTCGCGCTCCTCGCCAGCAACCGGAGGCGGAGGCGTCTCGCGAATGGCGTCGACGATGCGATGCACATGCTCGGATACGTCACGTAGGAAGTCGTCCCGAGTGTGACGACCTTCGGCCATCTCCGAGAGTCGGCCTTCCCAACGACCGGTGAGCTCGGCACTCTTCAGCTCGTTCACCGGGACAGCCGCGATGAGCGTCTTACCCTTTGGCGTAGCCCGTAGCGCCTTCTTGTCGCGGAACGCGTATTGACGGTCGAGCAGCGTCTGCAGCACCGCTGCGCGGGTGGCGGGTGTACCCAAACCAGCGCTTCGCATGACGCGTGCCAGGTCTCGATCGTCTAAATCTTTTCCGGCGAGCTCCATGGCCCGAAGAATGGAAGCGTCGTTGTGGGGGCGCGGCGGTCGCGTGACGCCTTCCGCCACTTCGGAGCCGGTGACCGTTGCGAGGTCGTCCACTTCGACGGCCGGGAAGGTTCGCTCCTTCTGCTTGCCCGGGGGATCGACCGCCCGCCAACCCGCTTGTCGACAAACGCGTCCACGAGCCCGGAATCGCTGTGGTGAGACATCGCCCTCGGCCAGTTGAACCATCACGTCGACTTCGGTGACCAGCGCGGTGGCGTCGAACAACGCGTCGTCGGACAACACCGCTAGTAAACGACGGGCGATCAAATCGAACACCCGCTTCTCGTCATTGTCGAGCCCCCTGCCCGGAGTTCGTCCAGTGGGTAACAGCGCGTGGTGATCGCCAACCTCGGCGGCGTTGACAACGCGCTTCCCAGGCTTGATTGGGGCGGAGAGAATCTGAGCACAGAACGGCCCATACGGCCCCACTGGCTGAATACCTTTCACCACATCAACCAGCCCCGGCACTTGATCGGGCGTCAAGAAGCGTGCGTCGGTCCGGGGATACGTGATCAGCTTGTGCTTCTCGTATAGGGCCTGGGCGACGGCCAGGGTGCGCTGAGCGGAAAGACCATAGCGCTGATTTGCACGGCGTTGTAGCGC
>JAACDH010000334.1 GCA_009936995.1 Rhodobacterales bacterium | reverse complement strand
TGGCGGCGTTCTTTGCCCATCGACCCGCTCAGTTCAAAGGGCGCTAGGGCGGGTTTACAGGAACAGCCGGGCCGGAGACCGCGTATATTTTTCGAGCGGATAGAAGGAACCACGGACGCTCGTTTTCACGTTGACCTCCGTGATGCGGAGGTCGCTCATGGGAAGCCCCGAGCGCTTAGACTTTACTGGGTTTGGATCCGAGGTCAACATGACCTCGCGCATCGAGGACCTCTACGGCTCCCTCAATCAGACCGTTCTCATGTCTCAGGATTTTGCAAGCCACCTCTCTCAAGCGACGCAGGCGTTGGGAGAACATCAGCTTAAAGGGGTCTGCCGCTGTTCAATGGTATACGACGGCTTGGTCAGCTACGGGAGCAGAGTGATGGGCACAGCAAACGCCTCACGCATCGGCGTGTTTAACCAGCTCAGCTGGGGCTTAGAGCTGTTCATCCTGCTTGGCGGAACCGCGAGGCTGATCGGTCGGGGGCAGGTCAGCCGCAAGAGAACGCTGGGCTACATCCGAGCTGTGGGCATGGAGTCGACGCCTCTCTTGGCCTTTATCGCGCTGCCGATAAGTACGCTCATTATCATGGGGCAAGGTTCATCTTCGACTTCCTCGCACTTCCTGTCTTCCGCAGCTGTCGGCCTCGTCCTTCACAACATCGCCCCGCTCGTGGTGACGGGAATCGTTCTGCTGCGTTGGCCGGCCTCCGAATCGGTCGAGATCGGTCTTAAGGCGGTGGCAGCGGGCTGGACCGCGTCAGACCGCTACGAGCAGGAGGTGCTGCGCACCGTGGTCGCCCCAGCCATTGTCGGGACCAGCGCAGGAATGGTGTGTCTGTGGGGCGTTCACCTTCTCTTCGTCGTGATCGGCGGCATCCTGGCGACCGTCGTCGCCCTCGGCGTCCCGCCGCTTCAGCTCTTCGTCCGCATCGCGACCAGCATGTCATTCTTGAACTTGGGTGCCGGGCTGCTCTTCACAGCCGTATGTGGCGCGGTGGTGGCCGCAGCAACCGTCCAGTCGGGGCTGGAAGCGCATACCCTCGGTGACATCCCGCGCGCGGCACGGCACGGACAAATTCGGGCCCTGATCGCAGCGGCTATTCTGGGACTCATCATGACGGTTGCCGGTGGAGATTGGCCATGAACAGTCGTCTGTCTGATGCGTTCTTTGGGGTGTTTCTGGTCGCCGCCGGGCTGGGGCTGTCGGTCTTCATGGCGCTCGGGGGTATCAACCCTGATCTGATCCGTCCTCACACCCTGTTTCACGCCGAACTCGACCAGGGCTCGGGAATCGCAGGCGGTATGAATGTCACCGTTATCGGCCGCCGGGTCGGCTACGTTTCAGATATCGAGCTCACCAATCACCGAACGGTCGCCATCTCGTTTCTCGTCGAGAGCCGCTATGCGCACCACGTCCGCACCGACTCCGAGGTCGGCGTGATTCGCACCATGGTGGGGCGCTCCGTCGACATCGGCATGGGTGAAGGAGAAGCCGCCGCCGAAGGATCAACCCTGCCGGGTGGCGGCAATATCGATCCGCTCCTGCTGGTCCAAGCGTCCGATCTCGACGCGAACTTCCACCGCTTGGAGCGTATCCTCTCGGATCTGACCAGTATCAGCGAACAGATCGGCCTCGGTGATGGGAGAATCGGCGAGCAAATCTCCAACATGATCACACAGGTGGAATCCGGACGCGGCACTGTCGGCAAGCTTCTGATGGACGACCAAGCCTCTGACGAGGTGTTCGCAGCCCTCCAGGACGTCGACCGCATGGCCAACGACCTCAGCGCAGCAGCCAGGGAGCTCCAGGGCACAGGCGTCGCCCTCACCCAAGCGGCGCAGCCCTTGGCCAGCGCAGGAACCGACCTCAGCAAGGTCGCGATTGGACTGGAGGGCAGCACACAGAAGCTCGATGGCGCGCTAGACGCCCTTGCAAAGAGCCTCTCCAGCCTCGATCGCTCGATGCAACAGCTCGACAAGACCCTGGTCGCCATCCAGAACATGCCCATTGTCCGCGGGCAGGTCAAGAAGCTGGACCGAGAGGACGAGGCGCCTTGACGCCAGCGGCCGCTAAGCACTCGTGGGGCTTCCCGATGCGCCTGCATAGCGGTACACTGGGTCGGAAAATACTAAAATACTTCACGCCTCCCTATCCCCTGGTGACCATGGGCCACTACGAAAGGAAAGAAGAATGAGAAAGCCAGCTCGGAAAAAGAGCACATCTTCTGGGCTTGGCATCTTGCTCTTGATCGGCATGCTTGCAGGTTGTGCCGGTTCGTCAGAGACTGCCCCGCGAGAGACGCCGGTGGAAAGGCCAAATATCTTGCTGATTGTGGCGGACGATCTCGGTTATGCCGATGTGGGTGCTTACGGAAGCGAAATAACGACCCCGACGCTCGACTCGTTGGCGTCCACAGGCCGTATGCTGACGAGTTTTAATGCGTCACCGGCCTGTTCACCTACACGGGCGATGCTGTTGTCGGGAACGGACAACCACATTGCTGGCTTGGGAACCATGTCGGGTGATCAAACCCCCAATCAGCTTGAAGCCGACGGCGTTACTCCAAAACCGGGCTACGAGGCATACCTCAATCATCGGGTAGTCTCTGTTGCTAACCTGATGAAAGATGCCGGATACCACACCTACATGGCTGGGAAATGGCACTTGGGCAGCACCCCTGAGCTGACGCCAGATGCGCGTGGGTTTGAAGAATCATTTGTCCTGCCCGCGGGAGGCGCCAGCCATTTTGCGGACCAGCGAGGGATGCTTTAGTTCTCCGATCCGGAATTCTATATCGAGAACGGGCAGACGGTAACAGACCTTCCGGACGACTTCTATTCATCTGAACACTACACGGACAAAACGATCGAGTATATCGACAAGAACATCTCTGATGACCAACCGTTCTTCTCTTACCTCGCTTATACCGCCCCGCATTGGCCGTTGCAGGTTCCTGACGACTGGATCGATCGGTACGCCGGGCGCTACGACGCAGGGTACGAAGTGCTTCGCGCCGAACGGATCGCCAGCATGAAGCGCATGGGACTGGTCCCCAATGATTTCGTCACCCCACCGCTGCAATCTGACGTAAGTGCCTGGGAAAATCTAACGGACGAACAGAAGAAGGTTGAATCGCGCAAGATGGAGATCTATGCGGCCATGGTCGAAAACATGGATTATCACTTGGGAAGGCTGATCAGTCACCTCAAAGAGATCGGCGAGTACGACAATACAATGATCGTGTTCATGTCGGATAATGGGGCTGAAGCAGAAAATGCAGCGGAGTGGATGCCTTTCTGGGGCCCCCCAGGAGTACCCGAGGAATGGTATTTAGGGTTTGACCATGCCTATGAGGATATGGGTAGGATGAATTCCTATGTGGCTTATGGCCAGGGCTGGGCCGCAGCAAGCACGGGTCCAAACAAGACCAGCAAATTTTACACCATGGCAGGTGGTATTAGCGTCCCTGCAATCATTAAATACCCGGGTGATTCGGCTCCAGGGATTGTAGACAAAACATTTATGAGCGTCATGGACCTCGCTCCGACCTTCATTGACATCGCTGGTATTGCACATCCCGCGACCTATGAAGGCCGAGAGGTGTTTCCGATGCGTGGCGAATCCATCTTACCCTATCTGACAGATACCAAGGACGTGGTTCATGACGAAAGTTATGTCATGGGCTGGGAGCTGTATCGCAACAGCGCCATCAGAAAAGGGGACTGGAAGCTGGTCTCGACAGAAGAACCCTATGGGTCTGACGAATGGGAACTTTACAATATGGTGGCTGATCCTCACGAATCAAACAACCTCGCTGCCGTCCAGACCGATAAGCGCGATGAGCTGATGACCGATTGGGATGAGTATGCTGCCGAGGCCGGCCTGATCATGGCTCCCGAAGATTCACTGATCTGGTTGTATGATTCCGATCTGTCATGGTTGGATGCTTATCCTGAGTTCCCTCGTGCATATGTTGTGCATAGGGTAGATTGAACTGGGCGTGAGCATTGTGGCCCCAGGACTGTCCACCCCATGATGAACCCTCTCTCTATCGATGCTGGTTCTTCCCGGTGGGTCCGTGGTTCGGCTGGGTCTCGATGGCGAAGGCACACCGCCCAAATTTTGCTAGGGCAGCACCTGTTCGGCGTACTCGAACAGCGCAGGTGAGCCCCCGGTGTGAACAAACAGCACATGGTCGTCTTTGGACCAGGTTCCGCGGCGAACCAGGTCGATGAAGCCGGCGGCGGTCTTTCCGGTGTAGACCGGATCTAGCAGGATGCCCTCGAGCTGGGCGAACATGCGCACAGCTTCGGCCATCTGGGGTGTGCCTTGTGCGTATCCAGGGCCCACATAGTCGTCGTGGACAACCACGGCTTCGTCGGCGATGGACGGAGCCAGTAGTTTCTGGGTGACCGCTTCGACCAGAGCCACCACCACTTCCGTCTGTGGCTCGCTGTCCCAGTCGACGGAGATGCCGACCACGTCGACGCCTTCGGGGTGCAAACCGGCGACCAGGCCGGCGTGGGTACCGCCACTGCTGCTGGCGCAGACCACGGCCGACAGAGACACCCCCGCGTCGATGGACCACTGGGTGATTTCTTTGGCGCAACGGACATAACCGAGGCTACCGGTGGCGTTGGAACCGCCCATGGGGACGACGTGGGCTAGGGTTCCGGAGGCGGCCATCTCGTAAGCTAACTTAGCCATCGCCGCGTCGAGGTCGGTGTTGGGTGGGACCACGTGAAGAGTGGCGCCGAGCAGGCGGAACAGCAGGTTATTGCCGCTGGCCTCTTCGCGGTATTGCCCTGGTATTTTCTCGCGGATGACCAGGTGGCAGGCAAGTCCCTCGCGGTTGGCTGCGGCTGCGGTGAGTCGGCAGTGGTTGGACTGGACAGCGCCGCAGGTGATCAGCGCGGTTGCGCCACCTTCGAGGGCTTCGGAAACCAGGTATTCGAGCTTCCGAGTCTTGTTTCCACCGCCCGCAAGGCCGGTACGATCGTCGCGTTTGACCCAGAGGGTGGGGCCGCCCAAGGCTTGGGTGAGGCGGGTGAGGGGCTCTACTGGCGTGGTCAAGTGCGTATAGGTGCGATGCCTGAAGTGACCGAGTCCCATGGCTACAACCCCAAGTCGGCGGAGATGGCCTCGTCGGTACCCCGGAATCCGGCTCGAACGGCGGTGCCGTTGTGCTCGATGACAGGACGCTTGATGAGCATGGGATCGGCTGCCATGGCGGTGGCCCACTGGGTGTCGGTCCAGCTTTTTTTCTCGTCGCCGAGGGCTCGGTAGCTGCCGCCGCTGGTGTTCTTTAGTGCCTTGGCGCCCAGCGCTTGGACCCAAGCCGCCACCTTGTCTGCGGCCGCAGGCGTCTTCCGAAAATCGACGAAGGTATGCCTAATATGTCGTATATCGAGCCAAGTTCGGGCCTTTTTTACGGTGCCGCAGTTGGGGATTCCGTAGATGATGATCGACATGGTGCCTCCAGAGATGAGGGGTCTATCCGACCTTGGAGGCTGCCGCGACGACCGCGCTGCGGAAGCGAACCCCAGTTCAATCGGCGGTCGGCCCCGGAATTTGTGCTTCCGGGTGGCGTCCAGATGCGATAGGCTACGCTACCCCGCACGAGGTGAAATCATGAGTCGCTCTCTTTCTCTGGGCATTGTACTGACGCTCACCCAACTGCTCGCCTGTGGCGGCAGTGAAGAAAAATGCACTCAGCTGTTGGTTACCACCTACCCAGACGTCGATGGCGATGGTTACGGCGGCGAGGCTGACGCGCAACAGACCTGTGGCACCCCCGTTGGCCGCACCCAAAGCCCCGGCGATTGCGACGACACCCGCTCCAGCGTCAACATTGGCGGCCTCGAGGTCTGCGACGCCATCGACAACGACTGCGACGGCGAGATCGACGACGGCCTAGTGGCGTCCTCATGGTATCTCGACAGTGATGGTGACGGCTACGGAGCGGGAGCGGTCACTACCGAGGCCTGTGCGATTCCCGACGGGTACAGCGCGACTTCCGACGACTGCGATGACACGGTCGCCGGCACTCACCCGGGCGCCAACGAGGTCTGTGACGGCGCGGACAACGACTGCGATGGCGACATCGACCAGGACGACGAGACGCTGGACCAGAGCTCCACGTTCACCTTCTACGCCGACACCGATGGCGATGCGTTCGGCGACCCCAACGTCTTCACCGAAGCTTGTGTCGCCTCGGGCAATATGGTCGACAACAGCGACGACTGCGATGACTCTCGGCCCAGCGTGAACCCGCTGGCCGTGGAGGTCTGCGACCGGCTGGTCCCGTTGGACAATGACTGCGATGGCCTCATCGACGAAGCCGACCCCTCCCTCGACTCAGCGCAGCTTACCACCTACTACGCCGACAACGACGGCGATGGTTATGGCGACTTCTTTGCGCCCTTAGACCGCTGCTTCCAGCCCGCCGACTCCTCGGTTACCTCCGACGACTGCGACGACAGCAACCCGCTCTTGGGCCTTCCGTCCGATTGGTACGAAGACCTCGACGGAGATGGCTACGGCTCGGGCGTCGCAATCGAGTTCGCTCAGTGCGTACCTACAGACCTCACCTTGGTTCCCGATGGCGGCGGCCTCGACTGCGACGACGGCGACGCTGCCCGCTACCCGTCGGCGGTCGAAATCTGCGGCGACTCCATCGACAGCAACTGCAATGGCAACGACTGCAACGACTTCTCCGAGGACTTCGAGACTGGCGCCCTCGATCCGTACTGGGTCACCGCTGGCAACGCCTCATGGCTCATCGCCTCGTCCAACCCCTACGAGGGCAGCTACTACGCCAAGTGCGGTAATATCAGCGATAACCAGCTCAGTTCCATGCGAGTCACCCTCGATTTCATCGATCCCGGCGTGGTGTCATTCTGGCACTCGGGCAGCACCGAGAACAACTTCGACTTCCTCAAGGTGTTCGTAGATGGTGTCCAAGTGATGAGTCGATCGGGAACCTGGGCCTGGACCTATCAGGAGGTGGGTGTGGGAGCGGGCCTTCACACCATCAAGTTTGAATACGACAAGGATGGCAGCGTTTCCGTTGGCGACGACACCGTTTACATCGACCTCATCCAGGCCACCAACGCCGTGATCCAGTAAAATTCAACGGTCGTATGGGCGCGAGCACTCGTGCGCTAACCATGGGCCGTGCCCGCGCCGCCCCAGACTGTTTCGGCGCGCTCCGGCCCTGCGCAACGCCCACCTGCCACGATTGGGGAATGGACGCCGATTTAGGCGTTCTCTTTTTAGGATGGATTCGTCGGCGGGGGAGGTCGTCAGGTATGTTGTGCGTCCCTGCAGGAGGTACTCTGATGATTCGGCATCGCTCACTTGGCCTCATGGTCGTGTTGACTCAACTCTTGGCATGTGCCGAGCCTGAAACCGAAGGCTGCGTTCAGCCCATCATCATCACCTACGCAGACGCCGATGGCGATGGGTACGGCGACAGCGCGACGCCCCAACAGACCTGCGGAACGCCCAGTGGTCGCAGCCAGAGTGCAGGGGACTGCGACGATGCCGAGGCCAGCGTGAACATTGGTGCTGGCGAGGTGTGCGACGGTTTCGACAACGACTGCAACGGCCTCTTCGACGATGGCCTGGCGGTTCTAGACTGGTACGCTGACGCGGATGATGATGGCTATGGCCTCGAAGATGACCTCATTTCGGCGTGCATCGCCCCAGATGGCTACACCGCCGACAGCACCGACTGCGACGACACCAACGACACGGTCTACCCCGGCGCCAACGAGGTCTGCGACAGCCTGGACAACGACTGCGACGGTGACATCGACACCGACGACGAAAGCCTCGATCTCACCACGATGGACCTGTTCTACCTGGACCGTGATGGCGACGGCTTTGGCGACCCCGACCAATCCGAAGAGGCCTGCGCTGCCACGTCAACCACCGCCGACAACGGCGACGACTGTGACGATGACCGCGCCTTGGCGAATCCGTTGGCCGACGAGGTCTGCTCGGGTCGCGACGACGACTGCGACGGCCTCATCGACGAAGAAGACCCGTCCCTGGACCTCGCGCTGCTCACCACCTTCTACGCGGACATGGATGGCGACGGCTTCGGCGACACCTCCACGGGCTTCGCCGAGTGCTTCATCCCGGCCAACGCCACACCCGTGGCCGACGACTGCGACGACGGCGACTCCGCGATTGGACTGCCCTCCGACTGGTACACCGACTCCGATAACGACAACTATGGCGGTGGCGTCGTGGTCGAGGCCTACGTCTGCTTGCCCACCGACCCCAGCTTGTTCTCAAGCCATGATGGCGTCGATTGCGACGATGGCGTTGCCGCGATTAATCCAATGGCCACCGAGGTGTGCGACAGCGTCGATAACGACTGTGACGCCCGCATCGACAACGACGATGACTCTCTGGATTTAAGCACTCAGACTGTGTTCCACTGGGACGGCGACGGTGACGGATACGGCAGCATGGACGTGCTGGAGAACTACTGCACTGAGGTGGGACCGTACACCCTCAACGCCGAGGACTGCGACGACAGCAACGCCGCAATCAATCCCCTGGCCGTCGAGATCTGCAACACCCTCGACGACAACTGTGATGGCCTGTTCGACGAGGACGACCCCACCATCGACCCCGCCCTGCTCACCACCTACTACGGCGACGCCGATCTCGATGGCTTTGGCGATGTCAACGTCGAGGTGCAGATGTGCTTCCTCGAAGAGGACTTTGCCGACAACAGTGACGACTGCGACGACAGCTACGCGGCCCTCGGCCCGGCCGCCGATTGGTACGTCGATCTCGACCTCGACGGCGCGGGCGCAGGTGCAGTGATTGAGTCTGCGGTGTGCGAGCCGGTCGATTCAAGCTTGGTCCCCGAGGGCTTTGGCTTGGACTGCGCCGATGACGACCCCACGCGCTTCCCCGAGGCCGAGGAGATCTGCGGCGACGGCATCGACAGCGACTGCGATGGTCTGGACTGCAACAACTGGACTGAAGACTTCGAATCGGGCGCGCTGTCCTTGGACTGGACCCTGTCCGGAAGCGCCGACTGGGACGTCCTGACACTCAACCCGTACGAAGGCCTGTACTACAGTCGCAGTGGCAACATCGGCGACAACCAGACGTCGTCGATGCAGGTCACCCTCGACTACATTGACCCAGGCGACCTATCGTTCTGGCACGCGGGAAGTACCGAGAGCAACTATGATTATCTTCGCGTGTTCGTCGACGGCGTCCAAGTGATGAATCGTGCCGGTTCTTGGGTTTGGACCAACGAGGTCATACCGATGGGCGTTGGCGTGCACGATGTGGTGTTCGAGTACGACAAAGACGGCAGCGTCTCCGACGGCGACGACACCGTCTACATCGATTTAATCGAAGCCGCGAACGCGGTCGTACTTTAGCGGTATCGGCTGCCCGATTCATGCGGGTAGTCCACGGCGACGAAGCGTGGTTTCATTCCGTTCGTGGAGAGCGAGGTTGGGCCGGGCGGGCCCAAGGGGTCCACAATGGCGCCCCTCCTCTCATCAAATTCGATCTGCCCATGCTGGTGCGCGTGCATCTCACCACACAATCCGGCTGCCATCCCAAGCGAAGAAGCCGCCGGTGTCCGTGATTTGACGGCTGCGAATTACGCTGCACAAATGGTCACAGCTCTGTTTCGGCGTGAACACGACGTGGCTTTTCACAAGTCGACCCGTGAACGGCTCGGACAGGTCACTATGTA
>JAACDH010000333.1 GCA_009936995.1 Rhodobacterales bacterium | reverse complement strand
TCTACGCCGGTACCCCAGTTGCCCGACACCGTGGTGCCCGTCATGTTCAGCGTGGCATCCGTGCCGTAATAACCAGCCCCTTGGTTATTCAGCAGCTCCGCGTCTTCCACGATAGGACTGGACCCGTCGGCCCACAGACCGCCCCTGCCGTTGCCGCCGCCGTATTCGATGGTGAGTCCGGTGAGCACCGAGCCCACGTCGTTACTACCAATCTTAACGCCACCCCAATCTCCGTTGTTCGGTGTCGCCTCATCGGAGGTGAGCACTACGCCGCCAAGCCCGACACCGTCGACAAACAGCGCTCCAAAGTCGCCTTCGCCCACGGTGATCTCGGTGTCCCGCTGGAAACGAACCACGGCGCCATCTGCGATCATTAGGATCGGTGTCGCGGGTCCCTCAACGGCTACATCACAGGTAATCACGTGGTCGTAGGCGGCGATCCAGGTCTCGTTGGTCGCGATGGTTCCGCAGTGCAGTTGAATACAATCCGGCGCCACGCCGGGAATGACAGTATCGTCGGTATCGTCGCAATCGCCATCCACACTTACATAATCGGGCAGCGGTTCACACCCGAGCTGAATGTTCGAGGACAACCCAAAGGAATCGCCGTCGCCATCGAAGTACCAGGTGGACGAATCCACAATCTCTTCGTCGGTCGTGGGGGCGCAGTCGTTGTCCACGCCGCCATCACAGACCTCTACTGCAATCGGGTTGATCGCAACGTCCAGGTCGTCGCAGTCGGTGGCGTCGGCAACGCCTCCATCGGCATCGCAGCGCATCGTGCCCGTAGCCGGATCGCCAAAGCTGTCGTCATCGAGATCGTCGTACCAAGTGGACGCGAAGACGGGCGCGTCCTCGTCGGTCGTGGGGTCGCAGTCGTTGTCCACGCCGCCATCACAGACCTCTACAGCGATCGGGTTGATCGCAATGTCTAGGTCGTCGCAATCCGTGTCGTCGGCAACGCCTCCATCGGCATCGCAGCGAACCGCGCCCGTAGCCGGATCGCCATAGGTGTCGCCATCGGCATCGTCGTACCAGATGGTTGCGTCGACGGCCGTGTCCTCGTCGACCACGCCATCACAGTTATCGTCGAGAGTGTTGCAGATCTCGATGGCGTTCGGACGGATGTTCTCGTCCTGGTCGTCGCAGTCGGTATTGCTGTTTACTCTCGTAGCATCTTCGCAGGCGACTATCGGGGTGCCGTCGCTGGCGCCATAGCCGTCCGTGTCAACATCCGGGTACCAGAGCCTACCGTCCTCAATGTCTTCGTCGGTCGTGAGATCGCAGTCGTTGTCCACACCGCCATCACAGACCTCTTGGGCGTTCGGGTTGATCGCCTCTTCCTGGTCGTTGCAGTCGGTGTCATCTGCAACGAATCCATTGGGAACCCTGAGCTCGCAGTGAGGCTCACCCGTAGCCGGATCGCCAAAGGTGTCGCCGTCGAAATCGACGTACCAGTCAGGCGCGCCGACGGCCCCGTCCTCGTCGATCATACCATCGCAGTTGTCGTCGAACTCGTTGCAGATCTCGGTGGCAAGGGTATTCACATCCGCGTTCAGGTCGTTGCAGTCATCGGAATTTTCGATGTAATTCGGGGGCATAGAGCAGGCGAACTGCACGTTGGCGGCGCTTCCCTCGCCATCCCCGTCCAAGTCTGCGAAGAATTCTAGCAGGTCGATGGCGTCTAGGGTTGGGTCACCGTCGCAGTTGCGGTCGACGGCGTCACACAGCTCGTCGGCATCGGGGTTAATCTCGGCATCTGAGTCATCGCAGTCGGTGCTTTCGTAACGAAAACCGGCTGGGGGCCCGGCCTGGCAAGACAAAATGACGTTGTCGAGGTCGCCGAAACTGTCGCCATCCTCGTCGGCGTAGAACGTGTTGGTCACGCCCTCATCGATTTCCCCATCGCAGTTGTTGTCGATCTCGTCACAGACCTCTTCCGCATCCGGGTTCACCGCGGCATCGTTGTCGTCACAATCGCGATTGATCTCGGAGCCAACCGCAAAGCCGTCGCCATCCACGTCCCGGCTCTCGCCGACAACCGCATCGTTAATTGGGGTATCCCCACCATTGCTGCCACAGCCAGCCAGCAACAGGACACCTATCAGCACACGGGCAAAATCGGTCGAGACAGACTGCATGGAGTTCCCTTGAAGGAGCAGAGTGTAAAACCGGTCTGAACCTAAATCATAAAAACCACAGAGAAGCCATAATATCCCGGTGCATTTCACGACCAAGGACGGCGCATGAGGGGTTCCTTGTCGCCCCCTCACCGTCTTTCGTCGTCCGGGTGCGACTTCATCAATGGCCCTGCGAATCGACTTCCTAACCGCCGTTTCGCTCGACCATGCTGGTGAGCATCGCGCGATCGATCTCACCCACTCTCACCGAGCGGATCTCGCCGCCCGAGACGATCATGGTGGTGGGAAACACGGTGACCCCGTAGGACCGCGCGACGGCACCGCCGCGATCGTGCAACACGGTGTAGTCGATGCCCAGTTGACCGGAGCGCGATCGCAAGTGGGGCGTGGGGATGCGGTCGATGCTGATGCCGATGACGGGAATACCGGGATTCGCATCGTGAAAGTCGACGATTTGGGGGATCTCGCTGCGACACGGTGGGCAGTCGGTGAACCAGAAGTTGAGGACCACCAGCTGGTCGCCAAAGCTGCTGAGTTCGACCTTCTCACCGACCAGGTTTTCGAGGGTAAAGTTAGGCGCAGGACCCGAGGACTGCAGGTTGGGCGTGTTGATGAACTGCCACGTAAAGAAAGCCGCGAACACCACTACGAGAGCAATCCCCCAATCTTTGGCGAGGTTTACCCAATACTTCAACGAACCACCAGCACAGGGATAGGCGAAAACCGAACCACCCGTTCGGCCACCGAGCCGACGAGCGCGTGGGCGATCCCAGTGCGACCGTGCGTGCTGACAACAACCAGCTCGTAGCCACGAGAAGCGTATTCACAGATGACATCGGCGGCCGAGCCGCGGGTCAGGAGTGCGTCGCCGCGCAGCTGGGGCTCAACCATCTCCATCAGGCCGTCAAGCAGCGCCTGCGCCTCGGCCTCTTCTTTCGCGGCGACCTTGTCGCGGACCTCGGCGGGTGCGTTGGCCTGAGCGTGAGCGGACAGAGAGTTGCGGGTGACGTGCAGCAGATCGACCCTTCGGCCCTGACCGCGCGCCAGACGAACAGCGTACTCCACAGCACGAGGCGACAGGCGCGAGAAGTCCACAGCAACCAGTAGTGGGAGTATTTCCATGGCCCCCTGCTATCTTGCTCGCGGAGGATGTCGATGCCAGTCCTGCGTGCACGCGTATGTACCCCAAAAAATTCCACCACCGTTCGCTGGATTCCAGACGCGATCGTGGTCATCGAAGAAGGCAGAATCACTGAGCTGGGGCCATTCGACGGACGTCCCATCGACGAGGACTTGCGCCCGTCGGTGTTGCTGCCGGGTTTTGTCGACGCCCATATTCATTTTCCCCAGACGCGGATTGTGGGTTCGGCCACCGGCCCGCTGCTGGAGTGGCTCGATCGCGCCACCTTCCCCGAGGAGGCCCGCTTCGCAGATCCCCAACACGCCGCCCGGGTCGCCCGAGTGTTCGCCGCCAACCTCGCCAGCGCCGGAACCACGTCGTCGCTGGTGTACAGCTCTGTGCACCCACAAGCCGCCCACGCCGTATTCCAGGCCCTCTCCGATCGGGGACTCCGGGCTCGGGTGGGCCCCGTGCTCATGGACATCCGATGTCCCGACGAGCTGATGCTGCCCGCAGACCGCGCGCTGCCCGCGCTCGCCGAGCTCGCCGACACCTGGCACGGCCACAACGATCTCCTTGAGGTCGCGGTGATCCCGCGCTTCGCGCTGTGCTGCACCGAACAGATGATGACTGGCGCCGGTCAGCTCGCCCAAGACCGCAATCTTTGGGTCAGCACACACCTGTCCGAGACTCAGATCGAGTGCCAGATCGCCTGCGACTTGTTCGACGCACCCGACTACCTCTCCATCTACGAGCGCGTCGGCATGGTGCACGAGCGATCGGTTTACGCCCACTGCATTCATCTGTCGGACTCCGAGTGGGACCGCATGGCAGCCGCCAAGGCCGTGGTCGCGCATTGTCCAGACAGCAACGACTTCCTCGGCAGCGGAGGCATGCCAGTCCGCGCCGTTCAGGACCGCAACATCCCCCTCGCGGTCGGCACCGATATCGCCGCAGGACGCAGCTTCCGTCTACCGCAGATCTTGTCGTCTGCCTACGACAACGGCCTCCGACAGGGCCACACCCTCAACCCCCGCACCCTGCTCTGGTGGGGCACTCGCGGCGGCGCTCAATCCCTGGGCTGGGACACCGGCGCCATCGAGGTGGGCCTCGACGCCGACCTCATCGCCGTCGACGTGCCGCCCTGGGCCGAGACCGAAGAACAAGTCCTGGCCGCCATCCTGTTCGACAAAGACGCGCCCTTGGTTCGCAAAACGTGGGTTCGCGGCGAGCAGGTGTGGGACCGCGACACCGAAATTCACCCCTGGAATTCCTGGGAGACCCCATGAGTCCCACCTTTGCAGCCAAGGGCGCCTGCGTCTGCGGCGCCGTTACCGTAACCACCCAATCAGCCAGCCCCAACGCGGGCGCATGTCATTGCGGAACTTGCCGAACGTGGGGCGGCGGACCCTACCTGTCCACCTCTTGCGGTACTGATGTGGTGTTCACCGGCGAGGAACACATCTCTCGATATTCGTCGTCGAACTGGGCCGAGCGCGGGTTCTGCGGTCTGTGCGGAACCCACCTATTCTACCGACTCAAGGAATCGGGGCAGCACTTTGTGCCCTGCGGCGTCTTTGGCGACACGGTGCCCTTTGAGCTGCAGCGACAGGTGTTCATCGCCGAGAAACCCAGCTTCTACACGTTCTCGGAAGAGACAAAGGAGATGACCGGGGCTCAGATCTTCGCATTGTGGAGAGGCTGAGCTGAACGCCACGTGATCCCCATGCTATCCTCAAGGCCCCCTCCCTCCCCGCGGCCCCCTTATGCCTACTCAACGCCTCCTCGTCCGTGGATTGTTCTGCGCTTTCGTGCTGTCCGGATGTGTCGCGAACGCCCACAACGACACACCGCTGCCGCCCGCCTCCGAGTCCGCGGGAACTGTGGTCGGACTGATCGAAGTGGCCGCCGATGCCAACGCAAGAGACCCTGAAGCCGCCTGGAACGAGGCACATCATGCCTTCGAGTCCACCCTAGAGGCCCGTTTTGTCGCACACTATGGCGCCCAGAAGGTCGCAACGGTCGAGTACGGATTCTCTCGCCTACACAGGGGTCTGGGAAAAGCCGGAGCCGACAAGGTCGCCAACCAGTTGGGCACCGAAATCGCTGCTTTGGCTGCAAATTTGCCGGTCCCAATGGTCCCTTGAACAAGCCGCTATTCCTGTTCGCCCACGGCGCCGGCCTGCCGTCTACCTCCCCTTGGATGCAAACCTGGGATGGCTATCTTTCCCAGATTGGCCGTGTGGTTCGCTTCGACTACCCGTACATGGCAAAGCGGGGCAAGGGTCCTCCCGATCGCCTGCCCAAGTTGCTCTCCGCGCACAGAGAGACGCTGGCGGAAGAACGTAAAAAGCACGCCGCACTCGGCCACACCGGTCCCGTCGTGCTCATCGGCAAATCCATGGGAAGCCGCGTCGGCTGTCACCTGTCCTTAGCGGTGCCCGTCGATGGGCTAATCTGCCTGGGCTACCCGCTCTGTGGCGGTGGAAAACGCGAGAAGCTCCGCGATCAGGTGCTCAAGAATCTTCAGGTACCCATCTTATTCGTGCAGGGTACCCGGGACAGGATGTGTCCCCTCGAGCTGCTCGACGAGGTCCGCGGCCAAATGCACGCCCGCACCCACTTGCACGTGGTGCCCACCGGCGATCATTCACTTATCCTCACCAAGGCTCACACCCGCACCACAGGCCAAACCCAGGCTGATGAAGACACCGCCGCGATGGTCTCTGTCGCTGTATTTGCAGCGGGACTGGCACAACGACAGGTATAACGCCCGTCAATGACAGGCGCTCCCGTCCCAATGCTCCGCGCCATTAATGGTGGCCTAGGTCGCGCCCTTACCCGTGTTCCGCGAAATCCTCATCCGCGATGTTCGTCGGTTCCGATGAAATCGACTGAAGTTCAGGCAGCCAAACGGTAATCGGGGGCGAAACTGGGGGCGTTGCGCGCATCACTGGGATGCCACACCGTCTTGCGGCCACCGTCGTCTCGCGTCCAGGCGCTTCGCTAAGATGACCACCGTCACTCGCTGACTGACGGAAGTCACCGGATTCACCATCGCCCCGGCGAGTGCCCACCGACCTGCGTGTGCGTTCGATCACGCCAGAGCCCGACGAACCACACTACGGAGTTAACTGCGCCTCCGGCGCCAAACCCGAAACGACCCAAAGCCTGTATACAGGGGGGCACGCTCATGCCTCTTTTCCTCAACGGGACTTCTACGACATGCCCGCCGCCGACCTACAGCGGACCTCCGATGACGGCGCGAACCACGTCGAGATCTTCTACGCCCCTCAGACACCCACCGACTGTAACCTCCCCTTCGAGATCGCAATCATCGGTATTCATCCAGCACTCACGGACGCAAGAGAGACTCACTACATCAGCGCGCAGCTCATTCTTTGCTTCTTGCGTCACCTCAGCGCCGACGCCGCCATGTCTACCCTCGAAGACGCGCTTCCCTATCGCGATAGGATCGCTGGTGGGCTTCAAGACGGTGGCTCACGCTGGCGAAGAGGGACCGCCTGCCTACATCTGGGAGGCCCTCGACTTGCTACAGGTCGCCCGAATCGACCACGGCGTGCGCTGCACCGAGGCCCCCAACCTCGTCGCCCGACTGGTGGCGGAGCGCATCCCGCTCACCGTCTGACCCCTGTCCAACGTCAAGCTGTGCGTGGTCGACACGCTGGCCGACCCCAACCTGAAGCAGATGATGGAGGCCGGCCTCTTGGTCACCCTCAACTCGGACGACCCGGCCTATTTCGACGGCTATCTTGGCCAAAACTTTCGGGAGTGCGCCCGTGATCTGCACCTCACACCCAATGACATCGTCACCTTGTGCAAAAACAGCATGCTGACTTCGTGGATGAGCGCCGGAGCGCCCTCCTTCAAGAAATCGACCGTGTATTCGAGTCCTGGAAGGTACGCTGAACGTGCCTCTCGATTCCAAAGTGAAGATTCCCTGCCGTCTCGGGAAGAGTAGGCATGGGCAAAAGTCCATGGGAGTGTTTATGCGTCATGGATTGATCGGCCTACTCATCAGCTGCGGTACAACCGTCGGCCCGCCCAACACCGTTCCGGTGAGCACCACGACGTCCCAGACCACATCGACCACGACGTCCACCACCTCCTCTACGACCACCCCCGCGCCCGACTACGACTGCGACGCCCCCCCCACAGGTCTACTGCCGTTCACCCAGATCGAGAACGTTCGACCCGTGGAGGACTTCGCCTTCGACGATCAGGGGCACTTGATCTCCCACGATATGGCCAGCGCTCTGGTGACCTATGACTACCCCTGGGTCAACCCGCAGCCCTTTGCAGCCACGCCCGGTAGCGGAGGTGGCCCCGCGAGCCTGCGCCTGCTCCAGAACGGCGACGTCGTGTACGCGAACGTCGACACATCCACGCTGTACAGGGTGACCCTGGCCGGACAGACCACCGTGCTCTACGGGGCCTTCGCCTACCCCACCGGTATCGACATTCACGACAGCGGACGGGTACTCATCGCCGACCTGACTGGCATCTTCGTCATCGACGCGGACGCCCACACGGCAGAGGTGACCGTGCCCAGCGGTGCGTTCCTGTCGCCAAACGGCATCACCTACAACGCCGACTACAGCCAAGTTATCATCGGCGACCGCGAAGGTATCTGGACCTACCCCGTGGATGCAGACAGCCGCCCCACCGCCGCCGCAACCCTGCTCGCCGTCCCGCCCGACAACGCCGAGACGCTCGGTATGGGCGTCGACATCTGCGACAACCTCTACGTCCTGCTGCGCAACAAGCTCTTGCGGTACGGCCCCGACGGCGGCGAACCCGAAGAACTGTTGAGCACATCCGCGGGCGCCTGGCTTACGAATCTGCAGTGGGGTTCGGGCGTGGGCGGCTGGGACGACCAAACCGTGTACATCATCGACCGTGGATCCGACGGCGCGTCCTACTACGCAGTCGACGTGGGCGTTCCCTCAAAACCCTACTGAAGCCTACGTAACCCCAGAAGCAAGAACCCCAGCGTCAACCCGTTCGCAGGCAGGGCACCGCTACTCGCGACGCCATCAAAGGGCATCGGGGGTGCTTCCCGTGACTGCGGCGGCAGAGAAGGAGAGGTGGGCGCCGCCCAGCCAGAGCACCGGCACGCTGGCCATCGCGAACAGGAAGAGGGTTGCCATCCACTGGAGCGTGTAGCGTTGGGGACGTTCCATCTCGTCGGAAGGAGTGGGGGCGGTTCGCCATTGGAAGACCGCGGCGACGAAGAGTGTCAGCAAGCATGCAATCAGCGCCAGGGTCAGCGGGCGGTAAGAAATACTCAAGCCGTGGGAAAGGGTGGCGCTCTTTGCAGAAGGATCGGCCTTGGCGGTGGCCTGTAGGGTGAGCACCAAGCCCGTTGACGTAGAGAAGGTGCCCAGAGAGATCCCAAAGACACACCCGGCCAGCGCAGCGTCAAACCAGCTTCGCCAGTGACGATTCCGGGTGCGAATGGCCAACCAACGCATGGCTGCGAGCGCCTGAATCAGGAGGAGGTACATCATAATGCCACCTCCTCCCAACGCAGCGCTCGCTTTGCGGCTCAGGCGGACGCGAGTTTGGTCAATGGCGGCCCTCGCGCCTTGCGGTTCGCGGAGCGCTCCGGGCTGTTGAGCACGTCGAGGGTAGCGGGCGGGCGAACCACGGCGGGGAGGATAAGGCGACCGCCGCAGACGCAGGCGAGTCCATCCATCTCAAAAACGCGCCAGAGCAGACGTCGGCCGGTCCGGAATCGCCCATGCGTGCCATCGGGACTTTCCCTTCGTGGGTGTCTTGCACAGCCGTTCTCTCGGCTCCGTTTCGGGCGGCTCTGGAATCACTTGGTTCCGGAGAGGGTGTCTTAGGGCAAGTGCCCCGTGGTACGTCATGCCCTCCCTCGCTGAGACGCGAGGTAGGCCCAGCACGACCCGAACGTTCGCGGGTGGAGGCGTCCAAAATCGCGCGCCATTCGTCGTCACTCCCCTTCGCGAACTCTCCAAACTCCACGAAAAACGCGTCCATCGTGCGCCCGAAGTGTTGCTCGAAAGAAGCCGCCCTACCCTTGACGGGTACATCTTCGATGAAGGTCTTGAGTGCCAAGTCGACGTCTCCGTCCACCTCGTGCACCAGATAGGCCCACGCCCCAGCGCCGAGTTGATAGTAGACCACAGCCGCCGAGAAGTCAGGCCGCTCCCAATCGCTCTCGTCCGCCAAGTCGAAGGTATCGTTCGCCGCTAAGAAGGCGTCAATACCCTCCGGCGAGGTGTTTCTTCCATACTCCTTCATACCCATCATGAGGTCAACAAACGGAGGACCCCAGCCGGTTCGCTCGCCAAATAGCGCCGAAGAATCGGTGGCCTGCCCTTCCATGATCCAAGAACTTAGGCCGTCATCGAAGTCGCGCTCGTGCGTCAGGGCGTGCGCTACCTGGAAGATGTGGTTGTACTCGTGCAGGACGACGCCGCGGACTTCACCAGCCCTTCGGTTGACCATCATCATGTCCATGATGGGGTTGCAGCTCGAGTTGCCCGTGATGCTAAAGTAGCCGCCCTCTCCGGTGATGGCCGCGTCCAGCTCCTCCAACCCGTGAGGGTTGTCGTAGAAGTCATCCACCTGCTGCTCAACCGGGTAGCATGCGTCGACGACAGCCTTACGATGCGCGCGCAGTTCCCAGATCTCCCGATTGCTCTCCTCGCTGGTCGGGCCCATCATGTACACAAAGACCGGACCGTACGCGCCGGAGTAGTCGCGCGCACCGTCGTACCCCCGCAAGCAACAACACACCCATCATCACAAGAAAAGGTCCCAAACATCCTCCAAAAGTGACTCGTATTTCATTCGAATATTGGATGTGACGCTACGCTGCACGATATCATTCGCAGGGCAACACATCTTGTGGTTTCGCGAGGCGCGAGATAGGCACCCACTGTTCCTCGCAGCATGGTCATCCAAGATGTCTCAATGGACTTTCCTCTCGAATCACGCACATGTCCTTTTTCTTCTCTGCAAGCATCCCGACCTCCGGATGCGAGATATCTCGTCAAAGGTGGACATTACCGAGCGCGCGGTACAGCGCATTGTTCATGACCTTGTGGAGGAGGGCTACCTCGTGATCCACAAAGAGGGACGTCGTAACCACTATGAGCCGGTGCTGGAAGCTCACTTGAGGCACCCACTCGAGGCAGGCATCACCATCGGCAATATCTTATCCGGCATGCAACACGGTGGCCGCTCGACCTAGCGCGAGATGGAGGCCACCTGTGAGCCTCAGCGATAGCTTTATCGATCCAACATACGAAAAGATGGTCGCGAATTGATTTTTTATAGGACACCAGCCTTAACCTACGTCCCACGTTGGAGGACACATGCAAGAGTTGTGCAGCGAAGCGGCCTCCAAGCCAGCCTCTTGTGGTGCACATCGGCCCGAGTTCGGCTAGGCAAATGGCATGAAATTCAGCTTCTTCGTCATCGGCGCTCCGGTTTGCGGGCTGACCTACACCTTGCGTCGCAACCAACGGTACGCCGCGGCGCTGCTACCCGAGTGCTTGCTGTGCGAAAGCGGAAACATCGACGAACGCGACGACGGCTATCACTGCAACGACTGCGGCTTCGACACCGACTGGCAAAACGACCCGGAGAAGCCCGATACGCTCGACGTCTACCGTGCCGTGAACAACGCCTGTGAAGACCTCCGCTTGGCCCGCGAGGTGCTCACCAGCGGTCAGTCACCCGGTGACGATGCCCAGGTCATGTCCGCCAATTACGAACCATCGGCGAAGTCTTATCTCCAACGCGCCAACGAGCTCTACCCTACCCTCCTCACAGACCTCGAGGGCCAAACCCTAGCGGCCCAGTATGCACGGGTCACCTCACTTAGAGATACGATGCGCACGCTGTTGTCAGACGGAAGTATTTGATGCCCAAGAGCTGGTTGGCCCGCGCACTCCTCGGGTTGCTGGGCGGCGTCCTATCCGTGTCTGGAACGGTCGTTGGCGCGGGTTGGTGGCTGAGCATGTCCGGTCATCAAGGACCGACTACGGACCATTTCGATGGCGAGGTGTTCCTCAACCGTGAACAGACCGCGCTCCCAGATGCCCAAAAAGCGCTGCAGATGGCCACATCCTACAATCCGGTGGCGTGGGACGCGTGGCGAGAGAATCCACCGGCCCCCAAGCCTGCCCAGCGAGTTCACGACGGCCTGGTGGTGACGTTTGTCAACCACGCTACGGTCCTGCTGCAGTTCGACGGCCTGAATGTGCTCACCGATCCAATCTGGTCTGAGCGGTGCAGCGCCGTCCAATGGGCGGGCCCCCAAAGGCACCACGCGCCAGGGCTGCCTCTCGACGACCTTCCTCCCATCGACGTCATTCTGATCAGCCACAACCACTACGACCACCTCGATGTGGCCACGCTGCTCGAGCTCTCCAAGCGCGGTGACCCGCTGGTGATCACCGGCCTGGGAAACGCGGCGTTCATCGAGGCGCTGGGCCTGCGCGCAATGGAGCTCGACTGGGACCAAACCACAACGGTAGGCGACCTCACGGTCATCGGCCAGCGCACCCGGCACTTCTCCAGTCGGGGCCTGTTCGACCGCATGAAGACCCTCTGGTTGGGCTTTGTACTCAAGGGGCCCAGCCAAACCGTGTACTTCGGCGGCGACACCGCCATGGGTAGCCACTTCGCTGAGACCGGCGCCAACCACGGTCCATTCGACCTCGCACTGCTCCCCATCGGCGCCTACCTGCCACGCTGGTTCATGAGTCCCGTTCACATCGACCCAAAAGAGGCGGTGCTTGCACATCAACAACTAGGCGCTTTGCGTAGCGTAGGAATCCACCACGGAACGTTTCAACTCAGCCAAGAGGGCCAAGACGAGCCGGCCGAACAGGTGGCGCTTGAGGCCAGCGCCGCGGGACTCGCCACAGACGCATTTCGGACCCTCGCACCCGGTGAATCCTGGCGCATCGCAGACGAAGAAGCCCCCTAGGCTCTGCCCCAAGACCCAGGAAGGCCGCCCTCTACAGCCGACGTTTCTTAGGCTTGGGCGGTCCGGCTGCGCTTGAGGCCGGACCGATTGGAGCTGGGTCGGTTGGGGCTGGGTCGCTGCGAGTCGGGTTGCTTGCGCTGGACTTCACCGTACGCTCCGGCGACGACACGCTTGGGGACGCGTCAGGCTGGCGTGGTGCAGCGGCGTCGATCCGTTGGTCCTCGGGGCGAATCACGTCGGCCAACGCCTCCGCAACGTCGGCCGCGCGGTGCCTAGCGTCAGCCGTCCATTGGCCGTCGCCAGTCCCGCTTCGAGCGCCATCCAGTGCGTCGCTCATCCCGCGCGACGCCACTTTCGCCTTGCCTTTACCGATGTTGAGGAGTCGCTTGAATGTGGACATAGGTTCCTCCGAGGTGCACTCCTCTAACCCGTTGAGTGGCCACCACGCCTTTCGCGGCGCCCTTGGCGTACGCGCTGGCGCGAAGGTTCGCCGACTGCAACGGATGGGCTGAATTGCTTTGGCGGGTTTCTGAGATTGACGGACTCGCCTGCGTTTGCGGCGGTCGCCTTACCCTTCACGCTGTCGTTCGCCCGCCTACTCCGCGAATCCCAAGGCGCGAGGGCCGCCATTGCCCCAACTCGCCTCCGCCTGAACCGCACAGCGAGCGCTGCGTTGGGGGGCCGACCTGCGTGTGTATTGCCTACAGCGATGCCCTGATGATTGGTGAAGCCTATCGGGCGAGTATTTCCTACCCATTGAGCTGGAAAAACGTCGACCTTCGTTTGGGTAATGGCAATTCTCCGATTTCAGCACCGTGGGTATTACAGGCGTTTGAACTTTCCTATCGGTTTAGCGAGCGCACACAGACCGAAGAACGTGGTATTCGTCGTGGCTATCGAGAAGACAAGACGCAAATCGAACGCGGTGCAGACCGGGAGCGCTGATGTGGCGAGGCATTATCTGTTTGGGACTTCTGGCTTGCCAGGCGACCAAAGAATCGGTGGCCCCCCCACACACCGAACAAACCACCACCGTGGCAGAACGGGTCGTGCCACCGCCCACGATCATCGAAGAGATGCCGGCGCGGTTGGTCGCCCTCGGTGATGTGCACGGCGATCTGAAGGCCGCGCGGCGGGCCCTGCGTCTCAGTGGGTTGATCGACTTTAATGACGTGTGGATCGGCGGCACCACCGTGGTGGTCCAGACCGGGGACCAACTCGACCGGGGCGACAAGGAGGAGAAAATCCTCGACTTGTTCGAGTCCCTGGGCGAGCAGGCCCACGCTGCCGGTGGCGCGTTCTACAGTTTACTCGGCAATCACGAGATCATGAATGTCGAACTCGACTTTCGGTATGTGACCGAGGCCGGCTGGCTGGACTTCGCCGACTACCCCTACGATCCCACGGACGAAATCTACGCCGAACTCGAAGAGGGCCAACAGGGTCGCACGGCTGCGTTTCGACCGGGTGGCCCCTGGGCGGTGACACTCTCCGACCACAATGTGCTGATGGTCATTGGCGATACCGCGTTTGTGCACGGTGGTATCCACCCCGAACACGTCGACTATGGCCTGACGAAAATTAACAGCCAAACTCGTCAATGGATGCGTGGAGAGCGTTCCAAGCCGAACATCATGAGCGGAGACGACTCCCCGATCTGGAGCCGGTTGTACAGCGATGACGACGTGCCGCCGGACTGCGACACCCTGCAGCAAACCCTCGACATGCTCGGAATCGACCGGATGGTGGTCGGTCATAGCGTCTGGCCGGAAGCCCAACAGGTCTGTGACGGCAAAGTGTGGTTGATCGATGTGGGCATGGCCACCGCCTACAATGGCATTCCGATGGCGGTGGAAATCGTCGACGATGTGGTCACGGTGCTTCGCGAAGTCGAGTAGGCCTGGCGCCTGACTGATCCCGCTCAGCCGTCGGCGTCGAGCCACAGCAACGCGTCGTTCATTTGCCTAAATACGCCGATCTGCTGCTCGGTCTCTGCCAGGAGGAGCTGGTGCATCCGGGTCAGCCCGTAGGCGATGTCGGTGGGGGCCACGAAGGCCCGCCTCGATTCAGTGAGCCGTTGTGGGTGAGGAGACGCAGGGTGGCGTTCCGGCTGGCGCTGTTCCACGGGCTCGAGGCGCATCCTGTATCGGGCCGCTGGATTGTCTATCGGCAGCGGCGCAGTGGAGTCGACCGTCCGGCGGGTCATCAACCTGCGGCTGAAGAGCGCAAGCATCGCGTGGACGAAGGAGCACGCCGAGTGTGTCCTTCAAGTCCGAGCGGCAGCAAAGAGCAGCCGATGAAAGGCGTTCGAACGCACGGTCTTGGCCGAGACTGGCTGGCGGCCAAGATCGCGAGTGTGCAAGCCCGCAGCGTAGACCACCCCACGCCGGCTTTAGATCCTCACGCCCCACGAAGGCCCGTATACCGGATCGGGAGATGCACGACCGTTTCTTATGGTCCCTAGAGGACGGCCACCTTCACGCTCGATTGGATGTTCTTGAGCTTTAGAACAACTCTCTCACCGCTATCGAGCGCTGCGGCCCTCTGCGCCCCAGGCCCTGCGTAGGTCGACCCCGGCGGGCACGCTCCCTGGAGCCGGGACGCGAGATTGATGGTCGGCCCAACAGCGGTCATGGAGCGCAAGACCTCGCTGCCAAACACGCCCACCGTGACCATTCCAGTCTCGAAACCCACGCGGACCTGCAGCTCACATCCCCACTTCGGACCCATCTCAGCCACCCGGCGGTGCGCTCCTGTCGCAACTTTCAATGCAGCCGTCACCTGAGCCGCAGGGTCCTCGTGATCCGAGGCGCGGAACAGGATCATCACGGCATCGCCAATGAACTTGTCGACCACAGCTCGATGAAGCGTCGCCTCTGCGGTGATCTCGCAGAGATAGCCGTTCAGCAAGTTTGCGAGGTCCTCGGGCTCGAGACGCTCCGACAGCGCGGTGTAGCCCACCAAGTCGATGAACATGCAGGTGAGTCGCTCCCGCGTGAAGGCCACGCCATTCGGCGTGGGCTCAGCCAAGGCCCGCCGCAGGGCCTCCGGCACAAACTCGCTGAGCTTGCCCACCCGGAGCAACTCAGCCACCTGCGCTTCAAGGGTCTGGCTCAACTGCTGGTTTTGCGCCTGAATCTCCAAAATATGGGTACGGCGGTCCAGCTGGTTTCGCACCCTCACCATCAACTCCTGATCGGTGAATGGCTTATGGAGGTAGTCGTCAGCTCCGGCGCCAAGGGCCGAGAGTCTAGCTTCCTCCTGCGTCTTAGCGGTGAGCAAGATCACGGGCGTCTGGGACACGGGCTCTTCGAGCTCACGCACAGCTCGGAGCAGATCCTGTCCTGACATCCTAGGCATCATCAAGTCGCTGAGAATCAGGGCGGGCTCTAGCTCCTTGACCAGCCCCAAAGCCTCGAGCCCATCTACCGAAGTCACCACATCGTACGTCCGGTACACGAGATTCGCGACGAACTCCCGAAGGTCGGCGTTGTCATCCACGACCAACACGAGCGCTCGTCCGGTGCGCGGACGCTCGGAAACCAGCGACGTCCCGACGGCTGCGACCTCCAACGTCCACTCGCCGGTCTGAATCAACGCGGCCGGTTCCTGCTCGGTGAGCACCCCTGGCAGCAGGACCACAAAGCACGCACCCTGCCCTGGAACCGACGCCAACTCCACCGTCCCCCCGTGAAGCTCGGCAACGCTCTTCACAAGGGCCAGTCCAATGCCCGTTCCCTCATGTTGTCGCGTCTCAGACATGTCTACCTGGGTGAAGCGCTCGAAGATCTGCGCTTGCATCGCTACTGGAACCCCCGGCC
>JAACDH010000332.1 GCA_009936995.1 Rhodobacterales bacterium | reverse complement strand
CCCCGCAAAAACAACGGACGAGCTGCAAAAGGCCCTCCATCTTGGCGTCTGGCTCAACACCGATAACGCCGACGAGCTCGAGCGGCTCAAGGCCCTCGGCGCCCCCAAACAAGCGCGGATCGGTCTACGGGTCAATCCCCAGGTCGGCGAAGGCGCGATCGCGTTCACCAGCACGGTCGGCAAGGCCAGCAAGTTTGGCGTACCGCTCCAGAACGCGGTCGATTTGGTACGTCGATTCCCATTTATTAGTGGGCTACATGTGCACACCGGCTCCCAAGGCGTGGGCATCGAACTGCTCCAAGCCGCCGCACTGGCCACCGACGTCGCCGTCGAAGAGCTCGGCCTAGAGTGGATCGACGTTGGTGGTGGCATCCCCGTGGAGTACACCGAAAAAGACAAGGTTCCGCCAACATTCTCAGAATGGGGAACCGCGCTAAGCTCCATGGGAAGCTGGGGCAAGCGCACCATCCTCACCGAGGTTGGGCGTTCCATTCACGCCGGCACGGGATGGGCGATCTCGCGCATCGAGACCGTAAAAGACGTCGACGGCACCCCCACGTTGGTGGTCCACCTCGGTGCCGACTTCCTGCTTCGCCGCATCTACCGCGCCGCCGAGTGGGACCACGAGTTCGTCGTCCTCGATCCCGACGG
Organism: Rhodobacterales bacterium; assembly: GCA_009936995.1. Lineage (GTDB taxonomy): Bacteria > Myxococcota_A > UBA796 > UBA796 > JAACDH01. The sequence goes on along the minus strand of JAACDH010000332.1, from coordinate 2,204 downwards.
CAACCCGCGCACGGGTACACCCGTGTCCAGTCAAATCGCCGGACCACTATGTTTCTCGGGCGATCTACTCGCCCGAAACCGCCCACTGCCGACCGCCCAGCCTGGCGACCTGCTGCTCATCCGCGACACCGGCGCCTATACGCTCTCCATGTGGTCACGTCACTGCAGCCGAGGCCTACCTCCCACCTGGGGATATCGTGCCCGCAACCTCACCCAACTCCATCGCGGCGAGCAGCCCCAAGACGTGGTTGATTTCTGGTCCATGAAATGAGGTAGCCTGGGATATGACCCACATCTTCCGCCTCACACCGCTGTTTTTTGGACTCGCCTGTTCGCACCCTAGCGAACCCGAACACGTTCAACGCGCCGAAGGTCCGTCCGGCGCGGTGTCTGACTGGAAGGCAGTCATCGTCTGGCAGACCGCCAGCGCCGGCGCCAAACACCAAGCGTGGTTTACAGCCCAAGAACAGGTCTCCACTGCCCTAAAGTCGTCCGACATCTTCGTCACCAACAGCGGTGAAGCCCACGTGGAAATTTCCAAGGGCAACGTGGCAATTCCAGCGGTCGAATGCACGCCATTCCTTACTGAAAGGTTCGGGTATGTGTTCGCGATGGGCGGCAAAGCGCCGGCATTCCAACCCCACGATAGCGCCGACGTCGTGCTCTCTGCGGCAAGCGTGTACTTCGGTGTTGCGATATCCCCAAGCAATCCGTAACTCACCGAATTTCTCTTAGAGAACTCTCCTGAAACGACTTTCTCTCTAGATTATCGCACTCTCGCCGTCGGCCTGTGGGTTTTGTGGCCCTGGGCGACGCACGTGACAGTGACCGCGACTGCGGTGCCGCGGGCCTCGGTCTCGAGATCTAGCTGCTGGAAGAACCCCCGTTTCAAGGGGTCGTCGAAATCCGACTCGACTTCGACCTGCGCTAGGTATCGGGACAAGTCACTTTATTCGGTGTGGTGTAAGCGAACGCGGTCGCAGCCCACCCACAGGACCGCCCGTTCGCTCTCTCGAACACGACCCATGGCCGATTGGGATGTATCGTGTTGCACACCAGAATAGGACATACAATTACCCAGATAGAGGCATAGGCTGAAAGCACCGGGAATAGACCGGAAGAGTGGGGTCGAAGGTTCACCCATTCTCCAGTTCAAGCCGGTTAGATCATTGGCGACCAACCCCTCTGTATAGGGTTGTCTCGCCCTCGACATCCAGGTAAGATGGCACCGTGTCTACTGTTCAACTTGGCCCATTCGATCTACAAACGCCCATCGGAAGGGGTGGCTCCGGCGTGGTCTGGCGCGCCATTCACCGAGAGCAAGGTGTACTTGTGGCCGTCAAGGTGCTCACCGCCCAGGCCGACCCCGAGGAGTTCCGCAACGAAGTACAGTCCGTCGCAGCGCTGTACCACCCCGGCGTGGTCATGGTGTTCGACCACGGCCTTGTCGACGCCAAGGCCGCAGCTCAAACACAAGGACGCCTTCAAGAAGGCGCGCCGTGGCTGGCCATGGAGCTTGCGTCGCAGGGCTCTCTCACCGACCTCACCCGCAGACTGTTCTGGGCGGACATTCACACCCTGCTGATCAACGTACTAGACGCCCTCGCCCACGCCCATGCTCATGGGGTAATTCACCGTGACATCAAGCCGGGCAACATCCTCTTAGGCGGCCCAGAAGACTATCGCCCTGGGCTCAAGCTGGCTGATTTTGGGCTCGCCAGAGGCATCGAGTCCACCCAAGTCATTCGCGATATTCGCGGAACACCCGCATACATGTCTCCCGAGCAAATACGAGGTAACTGGAGAGCTTTCGGCCCTTGGACGGACATCTACGCCCTCGGATGCGTTGCTTGGGAGCTGATCACCGGCGCACCGCCCTACGTCGGAGATGACTTTCGCAAGATGGCCGCCGAACACCTCGCCGGGAACCTGCCCACCCTCCAACCACAGCTGGCTATCCCCGATGGCTTCGCCGGTTGGCTGCTTCGCTGTCTGAACGCCGACCCCAGGCGGCGCCTTCGTCGCGCCGCAGATGCCGCCTGGTCGCTCACCAGCCTGGGAGACCCCACCGGTGTCTTCGACCAACAGATGTCCACCACCACCCGCATCATCGCCAATCCCACGATGGTCCTCGACGACACACTGATCCTTCAAAGAGCGGCGGCGACTAAAGTTCCCGCCCCCAAGCCGGTCGTGCTAACGGT
>JAACDH010000331.1 GCA_009936995.1 Rhodobacterales bacterium | reverse complement strand
GGTTCTTAGACGGCGATGGCCTGCACGACGGCTCCGAGGTGAGGACCCTGGGCACCACAGTCCGACCCGATGCACACCGCACCGGGCCTAAGGCGTCAGTCCCACCGAACTTCGGCAGAGCCGGTCTCGGGGTTGACCCGAGCCACGTTGTCGGAGGACTGCGAGGGAATCAGCACATGGGGACGGTCGGTCTTGCCGCTGACGGTGAAGGCCGTACCTGCGTCGAAGTCGTAACTGAGGAGGTGCTCGCTACCCGCCACGAAGTGGAAGTAGACGGGGTCGCCAGGCGCGTTGAGCGGCACCTCGCGGATGCCGTCACCGTCGTTGTCGCCCGTGGCTTCGAGGCTCCCTTCGTCCACTCCGAATTCAAAGGACCAGCCGTCCTGGGAGGGCACGGTGCCAGCTCGAATGGTGAAGTTGACCTCGCCATTGTCGGACACGTAGCGTTGGTCTTCGTAGGCTAAGCGCTCGTGGTCGCCATGCTTGGTGCTGCTGACTTCCCAGGCGTTGAGCAGCGCGTTGTAGCGCACGGCCCAGTTCTCGCCGAGGGCGATTCCGGCGCAGGCGTTAACTTGGATATGCCGGTCGTTCTGGGCGTTGAGCGTCATGGACGGCCCCAAGATGGGGTCGCCGACAACGATGAGATCACCTGCGCCGTTGCTGCCGGTGCGGGTACGGGGCCCCAGGCGGTCTTGGACCAAGCAACCTGTGGTCTCTTCCATAAAGACGACGCGCCCACTAATCAGGGAGACCGCGACCGAGCGCCCTTCGATACGCTTTTCGAGGCGGCGCTCATGGGTTTGCTGGAATCGGTATTCGAGAGGAATGGAGGCGATACCGCTGACGGCGGTGCCGAAGTCTCGGCCTTGTACACCCTCAACACTGGGGCTTAGGTCGAGGAAGGTGTCGGTGTCCAGATCGGTGATCCACACGGACCGGGTGTCTTCGGGCACCACATAGAGCAGGTTGGCGTCGCCGGACAGCGGTGCCACATCGTAGGTGGGCCAGGGCATGGCGTGCTCGGTGGGTGTCGTGGCGCCCAGCGCGACCTCCCATGCGGCGGGGTAGCCGGTGTCGGCGAAGAACAAGGTCGCGCCATCGTCGGACCAAGCGAGACGATGCGGCCGGGCTTCAGCGGGCAGCGAAACTTCACCAGTGACGGTGCCAGATGCGGGGTCGAACCAGCGAAGAACCGGTGCATCCAGGACCGCGTCGTGGACGATCATCGCCAGCAGACTTTGGTCGGGCGACATGGCGAGGAACTGCGGGATACCACCCACATCGTGTTCGATCAAGCCGGACTCTGTGGAGAACACGAGCCGGTCACCGTCGTTGAGGCCTTGAGAAGAACCCACGATCTTGAAGGCAACGCGACGTTTGTCACCGATGTAATCGATGCCGTTTTTAGCCAGGAACTCTTGGCGTCCACTGCGGGAGCCGTCGATGGTCCAGCGGTCGCGGACTTCGGACCAGGTGACCGTCCATGTCTCGGTGGAGGTGTAGCCGTGTTTGACGTCGATGTTGTTCAGGTCGACCGAACCGCCACCTGGGCAAGCGTCCGTAGCGGGGTCGAACGTGGCGCCAGCGGGGACGAAGCAGGCTGAACCAGAGGTGGGGCCTTCTTCGAGGGGGACCTCAACCGACTGCTTTGCGCCTACGGGACCGACCGTCTTGGTTTGGCTGCCGACAATCCAGGGCACTTGAACCAACTGTTGGTAGGCTCGATCGCCGGCGAAGACCTGAATATCGAACGTGCTGGGGGACCAGACGGCCACACTGGAGAGCACCCGAGCGCCCCCGGTGGGGATCCAGTTGCCGCGTAGGAAGCTGGCGCTGACGTCGTCGGTGACAAATCGGCCCTGCTTGAGCGCCAGCGTGGCGATCTGTCCGCCATGGGCGTTGGCGACCAGGCCAATGGGCTCGTCGAAGGGACCCTGGTGCGTGGGCAGAACGGCTACGCCAATGGGGACGTCAAAAGCACCCTCATAGGCGAGGTCATTACGACAACCGGTCGTGAAGACAGCGGCGAGCAGCAGGGCGGAAACTACTGGTTGGCGAGCCATGTGACCACCTCCAGGAAGGTTTCAGAGGTAGGGTCCATGTCGATGACCGCGAGGGTGCTCGACGCGCGATCATCGGAGTCGATTTCGCCAACGTAGTTGGCAACTACCGCGTATTTACCGTCGGGGGAGAGGCGCACCACGTGCGGGTTCTCGCCGACATGTGCCAGCCAGGCGACCTCTTGGCCGTAGGCCCCTTGGTCGAGGTCGAAGACAGCCACGCCGTTCCCGCGGAGGTGGGTGACAACCAGGTAGCGGCTGTCTGCAGAGGGCGTCATGCCCGCGCCACCGATGAGCGCGAAGGTGATAGCGCCCTCGTCTCGAGACAGTGGAGGCAGCGGGAGCATGCCGATGGTGGCGTTCCAGGTGTTCTCTTTCTCGGCATTGTCGGTGAGGTCGTTTAGGTCGACGACCATGACGCCCTCGGGGGTGCGCGAGGTGAGGTACATGCGGTCGCGGACGTTGTCGATGATGATGTCTCGGAATCCGGTGGTTCCCAGTGCGTCCATCAACAGCAGGCCTTCGAGATCAAGGTTGTTGTCGTCGTCGAAGCTGCCGCCGCTGTTGTCGACCACATCCACGATGTAAACATGGGTGTCGAGCTTGCTGGGGATGTACAAGAAGCCGCGATCGGTGTCCAGGGTCATGCCCGACATGCCGACGCCGGTGGTCGTAAAGTATTGGTTGCTCTGAGCTAGCTCAATCACCGACTTGCCAGCCTTGCCCAACGTTGTAGAGAAGGTGAGGGTGTCTCCTGCGGTGGGGAAGGCCTGTGTGGCCCAGGGGCGCTCTGGCGGGCCGAATGCGCGGCCCATGCTACTCGAGAACTGGTCGATGCCGGTGTACAGTAACTCGACGTTACCGTCCGCATGTGACCACAGCACCGGTCCTTCGACGCCGAGCGCGCTGAAGCTGAGCACCTGGCCCGACATGGCGGCGAGCGAGATATCGGAGACATCCTCTACCCGACGTTGAAAGTCGCCGTCTTCATCGAGGATAGCGTGGCCGATTTGCCAGACTTGACCATTGAATCCGGCGTACATCAGGTGGGTGATGCCGTCGTCGTCGGTGTAGACGAGGGGGTCTTTTACGCCGCCGTCATCGAAGCTGCCCGGCACGCCAGATTCGAACCGCCAAGGGTCGAAGGCACCTACTTCGGGGGTGAAGCTGCCGTTGATATCCGGGGCCGTGGCCGAGCCAATTCGGGTGCGACTGCTGTTATTTCCGGAGTACCAAAGTCGGACACTGCCGTCGTCGAGGACTTCGACGCTGTGGGCCAACTGCTCTACCCCATCCCAGGTATCTTCGGTCTTGAGGATGGCGCCACCGGACGACGTGAAGTGGAGTCCATCAGGGCTGGTTGCGCGCCGGGGAGTGGTGATGGTGTTGGCGTCTACGGCGGCATAGATCATGGTGAAACCACTGTCGGTTGGGACCACAACCGGGGCGCTCACGCCGGCTTTGTTGCCACCCGAACCCGCGGGGATAAGGTCGGCGCCCACGCTGATCCATTCTCCGGCCACCTGTTGCAGCGCGCCAATTCTAGTGCGGGTGTCGTCGCGCAGCCCGGCATACACGGTGGGTATGCCATTGATCTCGACCACGGACGTGGCTTTCAGGGCGAACTTTGCGCGGTTGTCGGGGATGACGTTGTTCGAGACTTCCTGCCCGTGGGTGACGGACAGCGAGTAACCATCGGTGGCGTTGATGAACGCGACCCCGGCTGACACCAACGCATCCACGGGACCCGCGTCGCGGCCCTCGATGCGCCAGGCGCCGGCGTTGTCGACCTGGACGGCTACACGCGGGGCGTCGAGTAAGGCATCGTACGGGACGTTGGATTCGACCAATAGGGCATCATCAACCCAGTTGCGGCCGTCGTAGGACCAAGCGGTTCGGTGGCTCCAAGCTGCGCCATCATCGGCCGTATACCACATCTGAAAGCGACCGTTTCGTTGGATGACCGTAGGCTTGGAGTGTTGGGTGGCCACATCTTCAGAGACGATTTCGATGGGACTCCAGTCGATCAGGTTGTCGCTCTGGGAGAGTCCGATGACCTGCTGGCCGTCATCTAGGGTGGCGGTCATCCACATGCGAACGCTGCCGTGGATGCCGTCGACAAAGAGGCTGGGGGCCGAGAACTCAGCAAACCCAACGTGGTCGACCGGGTCGAGTATAGGGATGGCCGGGTTGGGGTAGAACGCGGTGCCATTGGGCAGGGCCAAGCCGATGGAGCGGGCACCGTCGGCGGTTCGACCGTCGTAGAACAGCACCACGGTGTTGTCGATGGTGATGGCAGTTGGGTTGCCGAGCACTTCATCCCAGGCGTCCACGCCGCCGGAGCGCAGCTCTACGTCTTCGCTGGAGGTGTCCCAGTCGCCGGCTTGGCCGTCGTTGCCGATGCGGACGATCTCGGAGCCGTCGTTTCGGGTGAAATACAGCCGGCCGGTGTCGGTGAAGGTGAAGCTGGCGTCGCGCAAGTCGCCGAACACCAGGGGATCGACCTCGACGCCCATTGGGGATGGCGTGGCGCCGTAGCCTACATCGGTCCAGCGCAGCAGACCCACGCTGTCGTCGACGGCTTCGGGAATCCAGGTTCGGGCTGTGCCATCAATGAAGGTGAGTGTCCAGTGGTCGTCGGGCAGCTCTTCGGGGATGAGCACGGCGACGTCGTGAAATTCGGCGACGGTGCCAGAGAGGTCGACGTCGTCCAGGAGGTCGGTGCTGACGATCGTGCCTGGGGCGACGTCGATGATCGAGAGCTCTTCGCCGGTGGTGTCGATGACGGACACCGAGTGATCGGTGATGTTGCCCACGTAGGCGCGACCGGTGTTTTCGTCGACTTGAATGGGGAAGGGGTCGTCTCGGAGGCGGATGCTCGACTGTTTCGACCACAACTTGGGGCGAATAGGGTTGTCGAGGTCGACGATTGAGGCCGAGTCGCGGTAGGAGCGACCCGCTGCGCCTTCGGAAAAGCGACCGGCCACCAAAGCCTGCCTGCGGTTCGAGAGGATGCCGATGCCACCTACGTAGTTGTCGAGGGGTAAGGCACCCGCATCGAGGGTGTGCATCAGGTTGATTTCTTGCGACAGGTCGATGCTGTCCCAGTCAATGACCAGGTAACTTCCGCCCGAGTAGTCTAGGTAGGGGTTTGCGTTGGTGACGCTGAGGTACGTCTTGCCGTCTTGCTCGAAGAAGGCGACGTCGGCGGGGCCAGAAAGGCAGGTGCCGATCTCGACCTCGCCCCACGTGTACAGCTTTTTGTCGGGCGCGTTGGCGCACTGACCGGGATCGGGTGCGCCGGACTGTTCGATACAACCAGCGAACGCCAGGGGCAGGAGAACGGCGGCTAGAGCGCCGAAATGGGGGATGCGAAGCGTGCGGTGCACGGGCGAACCTCAAGCGATGACGTCGGTGCCTATCCGGTCTGAGGCTGGCTCGCACCGACCTGAGACATTCGCTGAACAAACGCACATCGATACGAAATCAACACGCGTCGTTTGGAGAACCATCGCGAGACACTTCGATCCCGGCGCGTTCTCTCCTAGCGCGCGAAGTCCGGTGGGTCTGAAGGTGCGGCCATGTTACCCGCCAAGGCCAAGCAGAGGGAAATGATGACCATCCAAAAGATCGGAATTGTGGGCGCTGGACAAATGGGCAACGGCATCGCCCATGTATCGGCGGCCGCCGGCTACGATGTGTGCCTACAAGACATCTCCATGGCTGCGCTGGACTGTGCCAAGGCTACAATCGAGAAGAATCTGGGCCGCATGGTCAAGAAAGAACGGATCTCTGCGGCCGACGCAGACGCGACGCTGGCTCGTATCGCCTTCGGAACCAGCCTCGAAGGTTGGGCCGACCGCGACTTGCTCATCGAAGCCGCCACCGAGAACGTCAACCTCAAGTACAAAATCTTCGCGGGTCTGGCCGCAGTTGCGCGTCCCGGGGCCATCCTCGCCAGCAACACCTCGTCGATCAGCATCACCGCACTTGCGGCCCAAACCGACCGCCCCGAGCTGGTGGTGGGCATGCACTTTATGAATCCCGTTCCCGTCATGAAGCTCGTCGAGATCATCCGCGGACTGGCCACCAGCGACGAAACGTACGAGGCCGTCAACGCCGCCGCCGAAAAGATGGGCAAGACCACTGTGCTCGCCGCGAAAGACATGCCGGGATTCATCGTCAACCGCATACTCATGCCGTACATCAACGAGGCCGTGTTCGCGCTTTACGAGGGCGTGGCTTCAGTCGAAGACATCGACACCGCCATGAAGCTCGGCACCAACGTTCCCATGGGCCCGCTTACCTTGGCAGATTTCATCGGTCTCGACACCTGCCTGGCCATCATGCAAGTGCTCCACGAGGGAATGGGCGGCGACTCCAAGTACCGCGCCTGTCCACTGTTGAAGAAGTACGTCGAGGCCGGCTGGCTTGGGCGTAAGTCGGGTCGTGGCTTCTACAATTACGGGGTTTAATCATGTCTAGTGTCCTACTCGAGCGTCGCGAGGGCGGTATCGCGCTCATCACTATCAACCGCCCGAAGGCGCTTAACGCCATCGACATTACGGTGATCGACGGCCTCGAAACCGTGATCAACACGCTCTCTTCCGACACCAGCATTCGCGCCGCCGTGATGTGCGGGGCGGGCGGCAAGGCCTTTGTGGCCGGAGCCGACATCGCCTGGATGAGGGACCTCACGCCTATTCAGGCAGAGACCTTCGCTGGACGCGGCCAAGCGGTCATCGATCGCATCGCGTCGCTACCGTTCCCAGTGATCGCGGCGGTGGGCGGCTTTGCCCTTGGCGGTGGTTGTGAGCTGGCCATGGCCACCGACATGATCTTCGCTGGACCGGACGCCAAGTTTGGCCAGCCCGAAGTGAAGCTTGGGGTCATCCCGGGATTCGCCGGAACCCAGCGTTTGGTTCGTCGTGTGGGAAGTGCCATTGCGCTCGATCTCTGCCTCACTGGCCGGATGATTGGCGCCGACGAAGCGTTCACCATCGGCTTGGTCAGTCGCGTGGTCGAGGGTGATGTGCTCGAAGCGGCACTGAAGGCCGCAGGCAAAATCGCCCGCAACGGTCCTGTGGCGGTCCGTCTGTGCAAGCGTGCCATTCACGAGAACATGGACAGCGATCTTAAGTCTGCTGCAGCGGCAGAGCGCAGCCTCTTTGGTCTGTGTTTCGCGACCAGTGACCAGACAGAAGGCATGGCCGCGTTTGTCGAGAAGCGCAAGGCTAGTTTCACCGGCGAGTAGCTCAGCGGAGGTCGGCAACGTCCTGTTGCAGCGACCACCACGGCAGTGCGTGCGGGTTATGATCAAAGTGAACGATCATTCAGTGAGGCTACCGTGTTTGAACTTTCCGAGGACCACCAGGCAATCCAGGAAATGGCCCGCGACTTTGCACGGGGCGAGATTATGCCCGGGGCACCCGAACGCGACCTGAACCACACCTATCCGGCCGACATTGTCCGTCAGATGTCCGAGCTTGGCTTGATGGGAATGTTCGTTCCCGAAGAATATGGCGGTGCGGGAATGGACGTGCTGGCGTACGTCATCGCGCTCGAAGAGATCTGCTACGCCGATGCCGGTGTGGGCGTCGTCATGAGTGTTCAGAACAGCCTCGCTGGGTGGCCCATTCTCGCGTTTGGTACCCACGAGCAGAAGCTCAAGCATCTCGCGCCGCTCGCTACGGGCGAAAAGATCGGCTGCTATGCGCTCACCGAGCCCGAAGCGGGCAGCGACGCCGGCGCTCAGCGCACCCGCGCTGACAAGGTCGACGGTGGCTATGTGCTCAACGGCAGTAAAATCTTCATTACCAATGGCCCCCAAGCGCAAACCTGCGTGACCTACGGCAACCTCGATGTGGCTTCCCGTCACCGCGGAGTCTGTGCCTTCATCGTCGACGCCAGCACCCCTGGCTACAGCGTCGGCAAGATCGAAGACAAGATGGGTATCACCAGCTCGGGCACCAGCGAGATCGTCTTCGAGGATATGCACATCCCCGACGAGAACTTGCTGCACACCGAGCGCAAGGGCTTTAACGTCGCCATGGCTACCCTTGACGGCGGCCGTATCGGTATCGCTGCCCAGTCTGTGGGAATCGCCCAGCGTGCGCTAGACTTGGCTGTGGCCTACAGCAAAGAGCGCAAGACGTTCGGAAAAGTCATCGCCAAGCACCAGGCCATTCAGTGGAAGCTGGCCGACATGCACACCCGCATCGAGGCGTCCCGTCTGCTCACTTGGAAGGCTGCGGCCCTTAAAGACAGCGGTCAACAGAGCGGCGCGGCGTGCTCCATGGCCAAGCTCTTCGCCAGCGAGACCGCCAACTTCGTGGCGTATGAAGCGTTGCAGATCTTCGGGGGCTACGGCTACGTCAAAGAATACGAGGTCGAGCGATTGTATCGCGATGCCCGCATCACCACCCTGTACGAAGGCACTTCCGAAGTGCAGCGCATGGTCATCGCCAAGAGCGTTCTCGACTAGCTTGCCCACCGAGCGGCAGACGTCCGTTGGAGCGGCTAAGGGGACGCACGGAGGCCTCATGGGTGCAGCGCAAAGCAGAATTCGAGTGTTGGTGGCCAAGCCTGGGCTCGATGGGCATGACCGGGGCGCCAAGGTGGTGGCTCGGGGGCTCCGCGACGCGGGGATGGAGGTCATCTACTCCGGGCTTCACCGCACGCCTTCGCAGATCGTCCGCGCGGCACTCGACGAAGATGTGCAGGTTGTGGGTATGTCCATCCTCTCAGGCGCCCACATGCGGCTGCTGCCCGAGGTGGTCAAGGGTCTTAAGAGTGAAGGTTTGGATGACGTTTTGGTCGTCGCTGGCGGCATCATCCCCGACGTCGATCAGCAAGCGCTAACAGACGCAGGTGTGCACGCAGTGTTTCCGCCCGGCACCCCGATCGCCGATATCGTGGCATATATCGAAGCCAACGCTACGCGAATAGGCGCTTAGGCGCTCGGGCTGGTCGCTTCGGAAAAATTTGCGTATGTCCAGCTGAATTTTAGAAAAAAAGGCGGGGGATCTCTAGCCTCGTCGACGCCCACGCGAATGTTTTTCGGCGGGCCAATTATCCGAAATGTAATCGGGATGATCCTCTTGGAGAAGTCAGGACCAACACCAGTAATGATTTGTTTCTCCGCAGACGTGCTGCGTCTCGTTGACGGAATCTTTCGCACCTTCTACTTTCAATGGGTCGCCCTCCCGTCCCGGTGCCGCAATTCTCAGGAGCAACTCACGTTGGCTCAACCTCACCGCGCTACAAAACCCGCCTTTTTGACCGGCACCAGCAGCGAGTTCCTCGGTAAGAAGCCGTGGCCGCGGGTGGTGCGTCAACGGTCGGTGGTTGTGGTGATTGGCCCAGAGGCCGTCGGCAAAACGTCTGTAGCCAAACGCATCTTAGGTGGTGTGGCGCTGCGACTAAACACCCACCAGATGCAAGAGTCGCTCATTCGCCGCGTTCGCGAGGGCAAGTGGCCCCAAGATATGGTACAAGCCGAGGGGCTTGTTCTCGATGGTCCGGTTTGGCTTCGGGGGCGCCTTGGGGTCGTTGAGCTGCTCAAAGAGCTCTTGGTGCAGCGCGCTCGACAGAAGCGGCGAACCCTTGTTGTGCAAAGCGACTCCGACGGCTCCATCGATGAACTCATTGGGGTGATGCCTCCGGGCACCTTGGCGGTCATCGGCCTTCGCTTTCCCAAGGGCAAACGAGGCCGCCTACGGTTCGCCCGTCGCATTTGCCGCGAGGTGGGTGCACCGGAACAAGCTGCAAATGGCACAGAAAAGCTCGACCCTTGGCGATATCAGCACGTCATCGACGCGGTTCGCCGTTGGCCTGAACCCCCCACCCGAAGTGCCGAGACCGATACGACCCTAGGTCCTCTCGACCCATTTCTATTTGGCTAGGAGCCCTTCGTGAGCGATGACCCCGCAATTCTACTTCATGAGCACGCGAATTTTTGCTGGCGTGAGGGTATGAAGGACCGCCGCGGTCGTCGCATCGTCGACCTCGATCTCCACGATGGTGCCAGCCCTCCCGATCTCCTAGATGCAGCCACCGCAGGTGTCTTTCTGGGCTGGTTGGGCGAGCTCGGTGCGCTCTCAGACGTCGTGCGCGAGGGGGACGATTGGATTGTTGCCATCCATCGCTCCGGTGGCTTGCAAGGTTACGCCGCCGACTCCATGGGCGAGGCCGCCGGCTGGGCTTTGCTGATGCTGTGGGACGACGAGATGATTGTCACGGCCGAGGCCTAACCACCGTCCAAGGAGGCCCAATGGCGCTACCCGAAGACTTCGAAGAGCAGGCGCTCTACAAGCAGAGCCATTGATGGATACCACCCGTTTAGCCTCTGTGGTGGCGGCGCAGAATCCCTGGCCACTGCACCACAGGCACGTCCCCGCAGCCCTGGTTGTGCAAGTGACGGGCAGGTTAGGCAAACTCCATGCGGCGTATCGCCAGGGTCTGAAGGTCACCGAGGGCTGGGTCGGTTACGATACTCATCTTAAGCCGGCTCGTTTTGCCAGCATGGGCGAGCCAGTCTATGAGGGATTCTATTCTCGACATCACCCGCGAAGCGGAGGTTTCCCTCACAGAAGGCATGGACACCCACTTGGGCCGGGTGGTTCAGGTCAGCGAAGAGGCTGTGCTGTGTTGGCTAGATGGCGCCACCACAAGTCACGATCCGTTGATTCCAATCGCTAATCTGCGTGACCCCGCCACGTATTTCATGGGGCTCGCGGTCTTGGCCGCACGAACAGGCCTCGAGCCGGGTTTGGGCATGCTGTGGTACCTGAACGACGAAGATGATGGCGACCAAGCGTGGGTTCTCGAAGGAACCGACGAGGTTCGCACCCGCGACGCCGACACCCATGATCAGTATCTTTCCTTGGCCCGTGGACTCTTCGAGACCCGGTAGCCTCAAACCGGAGTTCCCCTATGCCGAATACCGTCATTCACACCGACAACGCACCTGCCGCCATCGGGCCATACAGCCAGGCGGTGTCTGCCCGTGGACGCATGGTGTTCTGCAGCGGTCAGGTCGCGCTTACTGCCGACGGCGTGTTTCTCGACGAAGACGTCGCCATCCAAACGCGTCAGGTGATGAACAACCTTGGCGAGGTGCTTAAGGCAGCAGAAGCGAGCTTCGCGAGCGTGGTCAAGACCACGATCTTTCTCACCGACCTTGGAGACTATGCGGCGGTGAACACCGTGTACGCAGAGTACTTTGGAGATGCTCCTCCGGCGCGGGCAGCGATTCAAGTGAGCGCGCTACCCAAGAACGCCAAGGTCGAGATCGAAGCGATCGCGGTGGTATAGCTAGACTACCAGCCGGGCGTGCGTGCGAAGTACCCGTCCATTCCTGTGATCGCCAAGGTGCCGTCGGCCCAGGCTTCGCATTTGTGCAACGCGCTGGGTGATCCGGGAAGCTGGTCGGTCCAGTCTTGCCAGGTGGCACCGCTGTCTTCGGAGACCAGCATCAATGCGTTGTTGGTTTGGCTGTACTCGCCGACCGCGACCCACAGGCCCGGTGCGCGGCACACGCCGCGAACCCAGGTCGTAGACGAATCGCCAACGACCGTAGAAACGTCGAAAGACGTCCAGTCCGAGGGGTTGGTGATGTCCGAGCCCGACCAGAAGACCATGCCAACGTCGCGAATTTGGTCGACGCCGCCGGTGATGATGCCTTCGTCCTCGACGTCGAGGCCCCAGAGCTCGCCGCTCCATTCAGCGAGCTCAACGGCGACTAGCTTGAAGGGTGCAGTGTTGGTGGTGGGCAAGTACACGGTGGGCGGAGCAGCGATGGTGGAACCACAGCCGTAGAACGCGTTGTCGTGCAGCACCATATCGAGGATTTGGGTCGTACCACCGTCGGTGCGGAAGCCGGAGCCATCTTGCCAAGCGGCGTCGTCGTCGGTACGGAAGGCCAAGCTGGTGCCGGTGAGGGACTCGGCGACCGCGAAGCCATCGTCGGTGCGGCGGAAGGTGCCTGCGTGGAAGCTGTTCCAGAGCTGCCCACCCCAGTCGAACACGGACGCGACCGTCATGGGGCTGGCGGCGGTGTCGACTTTGACCGCGATCTCGGAGCCGGAGACGCTGGTGCCTGCGACGTAGAGCAGGTTGTCGGACGCGCGCTGAATGCTACTGACGCGGAAATCCTCGAAGAAAGCACTGGGCAGGGTACCTGGGGACTGCCAATTATTTCCTGCGTCTTCGCTGAAGAACAGGCCGGTGCCCGTGGTAGTGGTGCCACAGCCGACCCACACCGTTGTGTTGTCGGCGTCCCACCACATGGCGTCGGTGCGGTTGCCGAAACAGGGGTGGTTGGAGGTGGACCATTCATCGGGGGTGGCGTTGCCCGTCCCGGTTCCTGTGCCTGTGCCTGTGCCTGTGCCTGTGCCTGTGATCAGGGAAGTGCCGTTTGTGCCGGTATCACCACCAATAAGCTCTTCGCAACCTGGTAAGAAAAGAAGGATGATTAGCCAAGTTCTTTGTGTCAACATCGTATTCCTCATGACCGGTCAAAAGTGTCTCGATTATGGCGCAACATGTATGCCGATTCAGCTCCTTATGCAATCTGTTCCTTACTTTTCGACGAGTGAACGAGCTGCAAATGCCTTTCGTGCGGCATGTGCAGTGGCGCGATGAAGAGGGGCCAGATTGCTTCTCGCCAGGTTCCCCAAGATGTCCGGGTCGTGATTCGCTCTAGGAGTACACGGGCGTACGTTGCAGGGCTGTAGCTTTGTTCGTAAGGGCCAGATGCCGCGCGACGAGCGATACTCGTGGCTTGAATGTGGTTGAGGTGAGGGACTCTCCCCGAGCGATGTCGACGAGAATATTGGCAACGGGCGCCTCTACAACAAGCGCTAAAACAGGCTGTGTGGACAGCTTGGACGGTGGTTCCTGGGGAATGCGGCAAGACTCGGGCCTGCGTCCATGAAGGGTCTCCTCATCGAAAAATTAGTCGCGTTCCGCGATGTTCTTGAGTGAAACCATGTGTCTTGAGGTCAGCTGGGATAGGGAACGGGCGATCGCTCGACGGAACGAATGTCTGAGAATTTGCTGTCCGCCACTTGGCATACCTGGCTAACCCTTGCTGTTGTGGCGGGTGCTACGGTAACTATGGCCCGAGAAAAGCTCGGCCCCGATCTCGTTATGTTCGGGGCGCTGTGCAGTTTAGTGGTTGCTGGCGTTATCGCGCCAAGCGAAGCGCTCGTTGGTTTTTCGCGGCCCGAGGTCGCCACGATCGGTGTGCTCTTCGTTTGTGCCGCTGCGGTGCGCGAGACGGGCGCTCTGAAGATGATCAGCGGGATAATTTTTGGAGCCAGCACCCGTCCGCTCACGGTGCTCACGCGGCTGGTGATTCCAACGGCGCTGATGTCGGCCTTCATGAACAACACGCCCATCGTCGCGATGTTCATTCCAGCGGTTCGCTCCCATGCACGTCGATTGGGCATTAGTCCCTCCCGGCTGTTGATTCCGTTGGCTTACGCGTCGATGTTCGGCGGCACCTGCACGCTCATCGGCACCTCGGCGAATTTGGTGGTTTCGGGCATGATGGCGCAATCTGGCCAGCCCGAGATGGGCATGCTTGAGATCGGCAAGGTGGGTCTACCCATGACCCTGGCGGGCCTAGTCTATCTACTCGTGGTTGGGCCGCACCTGCTACCCAACCGCCGCGGATCTCGCACGGCACTCGAGCAAGACGCACGCGAGTATCTGGTGGAGGTCGAGGTCGATAAGGCCTCTCCACTGGTGGGGCGCACCGTCAACGATGCTGGGTTGCGAAATTTACCCGGTCTATTTCTGGCAGAAATCCGTCGGCGGCATGGCCTAATTATCAGCCCGGTGTCGCCCCAAGACATCTTGGACGCGGGCGACCGGTTGGTACTCACTGGTGTTGCGTCTACCGTCGAGGGATTACTGGTCGAGTTTCCAGGTCTTCACCCGGTCGATGAGCAGCTCAGCCTCGCCGATCTACGGCTGTTCGAGGTGGTCATCAGTCACCGCAGCGAGCTGGTCGATCGCACGGTTCGCGACGCGGGATTCCGTCGCCGTTTTGACGCCGCCATTTTGGCAGTTCATCGCGCCGGCGAGCGCATCGAGGGAAGGATCGGCGACATCGTCCTGCGGCCCGGCGACACCCTGATGCTGTCGGCCTCCGAGGGTTTCCGAGCGGTCTGGCAGAACAGTCCTAGCTTTTACCTGGTCAGCGAAGTGCGTCCGCAGATGGAGCGGCGCTACAACCGGGCTCGTTTAGCCATGGTGGTGGTGTTGGCGATGGTCCTGGTGCCTGCAACCACGTCGGTGCCCATGTTGGTCTCGGCCATGGGAGGTTTGGTCCTGTTGGTCGCCACAGGTTGTATCGGCCTTCGGGGTGCCCGCGAAGCCATCAACTGGCCGGTGCTGGTGCTAATTGGCTCGGCCTTTGGGCTCTCACGGGCCCTCGAAGTCTCGGGGGCGGCTGGCTTGTTGGGCACTGGTTTGCTTGAAGCAACAGTGTCTTTCGGACCTCGGGCGACCCTGGCAGCGGTCTACATTCTCGGCGTGTTCGTGGCGTCCTTCATCAGCAACGCGGCGGCGGCGGCGCTGTTGTTCCCCGTGGCGATGAAGGCGGCAGCCATGGGAGGTTTTGACGCTCGCCCCTTCGCGATGGCGCTGGCATTGGCGGCGTCTGCGGGATTCTCGACGCCCATCGGCTGTCAGCCCAACCTGCTGGTGTATGGCCCAGGCGGCTATCGCTATCTAGACTTCACCCGCATCGGACTACCGCTCAACCTGCTCTTCTTGGTGATGGCGCTCACCCTCGTGCCGGTCGTTTGGCCCTTTTGAGCTAGTTCATGGGCCGTAAGAGCACCGCGGTTCCGCAGCGTAAGATCTCTGTCGACCCCAGCATCGCCATGGACGGAGTGAACCGGACGCCGCGAATCAGGTCTTCTACGGATTGGCGTTCGCGCCAGACCTCGAGGGTTCCACCTGTTCCAGTCGCGCGTCCCAACCGTCGGTGAGCGTCTTCAGGCCGAGCGGCTGTTCGTAGTCTAGGCGGTGCTCGGTGTGGTTGTTCGGTGGCAGCGACTTCTTCTGGGGAGGCTCTCTCATGGGGCACCTGTTCGGTGTCAAGGCCTGAAGGTGTCCGGTGAGATCGGCGCGCCAAGCCGTCTCGGCAGGTGTTGCGGGCGATGGTGTGTAGTCATGCGTAAAAGGGCCGTTTCTCGTCGTAGCGCTCAAGGGCCGAATACGCCTTGAGCAACGTGTCCTGGGCGGCCTCTTTCGCCTCTTGCGCGTTCCCCATCCAGCCCAGGGATGCGCGTAAGATGCGTGCCTGGTAGGCGGCGGGTAGGTGTGTGAGAGGGGGCAGCCGTTCTCCTGCCACACCGGTCGGGTATCGTTCTGGCAAATTCCCGAGGTGGGTTTATGTTCTGACCGACGTATATTTGGACTCCTTCACAGCACTTCGCAATGAATGGCGGTGTGTAGACGTATATAGAACGTAGGAGTGGCCCGTCTAGGCTGTTCCGAGGAGATTTTACGCCATGTCTGATGAAACCCATGATCCTAAGACAGCACTTTTACCTACGGATACTGGACGTCTGTTCGCTGTCGCCAGCCAGGCGTCTCCTTTTGTCGGTCTGCCTATCTGGCTGGTTCCGTTCCTTCTCCGCGACGACGACTTTGCGCTGTACCACGCCAAGCAGTCAGCTTTGATCTATTTGGGTGCGGTGTTCAGTGGCGCAATCATCAGCGCCATCGCTACGGCGACCTGTGGTGTTGGTGCCATCTTGTTCTTGGTCATGCCGCTGTGGCTGATCCCAGCCGTCATGGGGATGTTCGAGGCCTTCGGTGGTCGCAGAACGCCGCTCCTGGGGGTCGGCGACATGGCTGAAGACCTGTTCTCGTTCCTACACGTGAAGCCCAAGGCGTAGCTACAGCAAATCGAGCGATGGCGCTGCCAGCCTCTCGGCTACCCATTGGGCGTCGGCGAGGTTGTGCTGAAACGGGTCGAGGAGCCACTCATGGGTCCCGTCTTGGGCCACCAGGGTGAGTACGATGGGCTTCTTCGCTTGGCGTTGGGTGGCGTGTGCCGACAACACCTGACTTCGCAGCCAGCGGTCGACACCTATCTCGATGTGCTGCTTGGCGAACTCGACGCTCTTCGGTAGGCGGAACAGCTGGCGGACGGTGAGTGCCATGATTCCGAGGAACACAAAAGCGCCGGCGTAGCCAACCAGCATCAGCTCGCTGCCCTCGTTCAAGAACGCGAATCGGATGCAGCAAATTCCGGCGGCGGTGGTGGCCAACCACCATTTGCCTGCGTGCGGGACCGCCGAGATGTAAAGCATTCCACGTACCCGGTCGGGAAGCAGGTCGAGTTCTAGTGAGGGCGGTAAGTCTTCCATCACTATCCCTGTATTCGGTCGCACCTAAGTGAGCTGTGCCAGCATGTTCTTCGCCAGGCCTTCCTCTTGTCGACGAGCATCTTCAAACCCCAGCTGTTCGAGCTCTGCGGTGTACGCCTTGTCGAAAAAAATATAGGAAAGCAGGTCGCTTTCGCCACTATTTGCCACATCCGCACTGAAACTCAACAGCGCTCGAAGAGGGCGAGAGACCTTAGGTGGACGGGTCTTAAAGATGGTAGATGCCAGCACGCCTAGATCCTCGCTGGGATGGATAAACAGCGGTGATGTCTGGCGGAGTCCGAGCTGATTTTGGATACGTTGGGTGAATTCTGGTCCGAACGCGTCGGCGCCCCACGCCAAGATTCGGTTGGTCTCCCGCATTTGCCGCAGGTCGCGTTCTACGGGGTCCAAGAGGAGGGCATTCAAGCTCTTACCGGCTAAAAACGTAAGGTTTGGGGTAACCTCTTCCACGGGTTGGCCCCTTTGTGTCTCGACGATTCGCTTCACGCCGATGACGATGATCTGGTCGGCGCCCGCCTTGAGTACCGGCCGCAGGGGGGTGTTTTGTCGAAGGCCGCCGTCCACATGAAACCCCGAACCCACGGATACTGGTGGGAACAAGAAGGGCAAGGCGGCGCTGGCCAGCAGGTGGTCTGGACCGATAGGTGTGCGGTACTCCCGGGCACCTGGCAGCACCTTGAGCTCGAGGTTGGCGGCGCTGTCGACGAACAGGGAGTTGAAGCCGGTGGTGAGCTCGGTTGCGCTGACGATAAAGGCCTTGCACCGACCCTCTTGAATGCTGCTTCGGAGCGCCTGATGTGGGAAATCCCGCTGCACCATATCGCGCAACGGTGAGGCGTCTAGCAGAGAAAACACTTCTTGGCTGCCGAACAGACTGCGGACAGCGTTCATCACATCGCTGATCCGTAGCCGGTACACATCGTTAATGTGCATCTGGGTCCAGCGACGATTGAGCACCGCCAGGCCCTCTTCGGTTTGGGCGGCCACAAACACGCCATTTAATGCGCCAACGCTGGTTCCACTGACCACTTTGGGCCACACTACGCGGCCCAAGCGCTTGGTGAGGTCGCCGAACATGAACCGCATCACGCCAGCTTCGTAGGCACCTCGTGCGGCGCCGCCCGCCAACACCAAGCCAAGGGTCATGAGCGCGTGACGATTGGGCAGAAGTACATAAGGGCCTCGGTGATTAGTCTACCATCGGTCGGGCTACGGCTGACTGACGATGGCTTCCCAGTTTTCTTCGCTCTCTTCGCGTTTTGAGGCTCGAGCGACCTTCATACCCATGTGGGTGTCGTACCGCAGGACGCTCTCTTTCGAGCGCTCAGACCATGCGCCGTAGGCGGGGCCAGGAGGTACGAGGGCTGCCTTGTGGCGACCGATGAGATCGCTGCGACGCCACGCGTTGAGCGCCTCGCGTACGTGAGGCCACTCTTCCTTTTTCCAGTAGAAGAGCAAAGCGCGCTGACGGGAACGCTCTCGGCCGCCCTTGGCCACGTAGACAGGCTCTTTCGTGTACGGATCGACGCCCGTGTACCAAGTTGCCGTGCTGATTGTAGACGGCGTGGGCATGAACATCTGAACCTGCCGGGGGCGAAGCTTGTACTTCTTCATGTAGATGGCCAGCTCGATGGTCTCTTCGGGGCCAACCCCAGGGTGGGCGCACTGAAAGTACGGCACCAGGAACTGTTGTTTGCCCTGGTCTCTGTTCGCCTTTTGGAAGCGCTCCATAAACTCGGTGAAGTAGTTGATGGCTGGCTTCTTCATCTGCTTGAGGGCGTTCTCGGCGGCGTGCTCGGGGGCCACCGAGAGCTGTCCGGGGGTGTGGTACATGGCCAACTCTTCGACAAACTCGTCGTCGAGGTAGGCCAGGTCGTAGCGGATGCCGCTGTTGATGTACACCTTGCGGATACCGGGAAGCTCGCGGGCTTCGCGCAGTAGATTAAGGTATGGCTTGTGGTCGGTTCCGTAGTGCTTGCAGCGAACGGGGTGCAGGCAGCTTACCCGACGACACACCTTGTTGGCGGCCTCGTCCTCGCACTTCATGTGGTACATATTAGCCGTTGGCCCACCAAGATCCGACACGATGCCATTAAACCCAGGGCGCTTGGGAAGCGTCTTGATCTCGCGAATCACGCTTTCGTGACTGCGGCTGGTGACGTCCTTGCCTTGATGGGCGGTGAGCGCGCAGAAACTACAGCCACCGCTACAGCCGCGGGTGATAGTCACCGAGCCCGCGATGCTGTTGAGCGCTGGAATGGGCTTGCGATAGCAGGGGTGACTTCGGTAGGTGTACGGCAGTTCGTGAAGCTGGTCCATCTCGCTGGACTCGAGCGGCACGGCCGGCGGGTTCTGGACGATGAGGCGAGTACCGTGGCGCTGAACCATGACTCGGCCACAGTGAGGATTGGCCTCGCGGTACATCAGTTGAGTCACGCGATTGAAGGCCGCCTTGTCGGTTCGACACTCCTCGAGGGAGGGCGCTTCGATGACATTCGGACCGGTGGGCGGTTGGTCTTTGGCGCCAAGTGCATAGGCCGTACCCGCGATGTCTCGGCACTCCTTAATGCTCTTGCCGGCGCGCAGACGCTGGGCGACCTCGAGGATGCTGGTTTCGGCCATGCCAAACAGCAGCAGATCGGCCTTAGCGTCCAGGAGAATGGAGCCGCGAACGCGGTCTTGCCAAAAGTCGAAGTGCACCAGACGTCGAAGGCTGGCCTCGATTCCACCGATGATGACCGGCGTACCGGGAAAAGCCTGGCGAGCGCGCCCTGTATAGGGAATGGTGGCGCGATCGGGACGGAGACCCACTTGGCCTCCTGGGGAGTAGGCGTCGGTGCCGCGCAGTCGACGGGAAGCGGTGAACTTGTTCACCATGGTGTCCATGTTGCCGGCGGTCACTCCGAAGAACAGCTTGGGCTTACCGAGGACACGGAAAGACTCCACATCCGTCCAGTCGGGCTGCGCAATGATGCCGACCGTGAAGCCGTGGGCCTGCAGCCATCGTCCGAGGGCGGACACGCCCCAGGCAGGGTGATCGACGTAGGCATCGCCGGTGACGAGCACTACATCAAGCTGCTCACCGCCGGTTTCTTGGGCGGTCATGGGGAGAAATACTTTTGTCATGGAATACGATTAGCGCGAATCGGCACACCGCGCCGGATATCACCGGACAGTGGGTGGGGGACCCCGAATGGTGGGCCGGTGTTCGGGCCGTCTGCCGAACGTATGGCCGCTCAACTACCCAACGACACAAAACGCATTCCGAGGGTCACCCCTTAAATGAATGGGACGGCCGCCTCTGTTCGCGATGCCGTCGAAGAAGTCCACGAATACATGCGTGCAGCGCGCTGGAGATGCAGCGCCTGGCGACTTCTTCGGTCGGGCGGGATATCCGGTGTGCTCCGGAGTTGACCCATGAGATACGAAGGCAAGATTTATCGGCCGCCATCCGAGCACGACGCCTACATCCTCCAGGCCACCATCGGGTGTTCTTGGAACCACTGCACCTACTGCGACATGTATCGCGACAAGACCTACCGAGTGCGGGACGCCAACGAGACGCTGACCGATCTCCGACGTGTAGGTGTGGTGGCGGGCGATCAAATCCGCAAGCTGTTCGTAGCCGACGGCGATGCCTTGGCGATGACGGTTGCACAATGGCGAGACGTGCTCACGAACGCAGTGACGTCTTTGCCTCTACTGAAGCGGGTGAGCTGCTACGCGACGGCGCGTAACATCCTCGAAAAGGGGCCCGAGGCCATGAAGACCTTGGCTGAACTTGGGCTGACTCGCCTCTACATCGGTCCCGAATCAGGTGACGACGTCACCCTAAAGTCTATCGCGAAGGGCGCAACCTTTGCGGAGCACGTCGAAGCGGCGGCGATGGCCAAGGCGGCCGGCATGGAGATGAGCGTGATCGCGTTGCTCGGTGCCGGCGGCGTCGAGCGCTCTCAAGCGCATGCAGAGGGTACAGCGAGGTTGGTTTCCAAGATGGATCCCGACTTTTTCGCCGCGCTCACGCTGACGGTTGTTCCCGGAACGCCCCAGCATACGCTTCAACAGCGCGGCAAGTTTGTACTGCCCGACCAGCAAGGGCTGCTGACCGAGCTTCGAACAATGGTCGCCTGTGCCGCGCCAACCGACGCCATGTTTCGGACCAATCATGCCAGTAACTACCTGCCGTTAGCGGGCCGAATTCCCCGAGACGCAGCGCGGATTGTGGCGGTGATCGATCAGGCGATCAACGGTAATATTCCTCTGCGGCCCGAGCACAGCAGAGGGCTCTAGCGCGCTTCGAACTCAGCGCGCAGGCCGATGTGGTCAGACGGTCGCATTCCATCGGCTTCGGGGATCTGTTGGGTACCCATGGCACGCAGCGAGGTGGGAATGAGGCCCGTGCAGAAGATGCGGTCGAATCGGGTCCACTGGGGACGCCCAGGAAGGCTGCGTTGACGAGGCCCCCAAGTGCTCGCCGTGGTCTTGGGGCGGCCAAGGTGCTGCCAAACGTCGATAAATGAGTCCAATTCCGGCATATTTTGGATATCTGCATCTCGCAGATTGGTGTCGCCCGCGAACAGTCCGGGTCCCAAATGTGCCGAAAGCCGGTCGAGTGAGGCTTTGAGTTGCGCTTTCCGAACTGTTCCAGCGTCTCGCCCCGAGTCGAAGTGGGCGGTCTGCACGAGCCAATCTACATCCTTTACTTGCACATGGGCCTCGAGGAGCGTCCGGCCGTACAGGCTGTTGGGAAAGGGCAGCACCTGAACTTCAGTCAGTCGATGTGGGCTGCGGACAAAGATAGCGGTGTAGTAGTCGCCGGTGGCCGGTTGGACCGCGTGCATGTAGCCAGATGCAGCTAGATGAGGGCGTAGATGAGCCACTAACGCACGGTCCACTACTTCCTGAAACACGATGATGTCGGGCGGCTCGTCGAGCACCAACGCCAACGCCACTGCTTCCATGCGAACATCGAGGTGCCTCTCTTCGAGTCCGTCCAAGTTCCAGGTCACCACAGAGATCATAAAGCCAGATATCCCCTAAGAAGTCGAATGGATCAGTATTTAATTTCAAAAATCCCTAAAGTTTCCTAAAGTCCATTTTGAGAGATCCGAGAGGACACTTATGATCGACTCCATGCCAAACCAGGGGGGCGCCAGACCAGTAGCCCCCGTGACGAGCGCCGGCTCGCTGGGTCGTGAGTCTGTGGATCGAGAGTCCCCATCGGCAGCTGCAACTTCTTTCGAGGAGGTTGTTGGAGACGTCGTACAGTTGTCCCCAGAGGCAGCGGCTATGCGCGAAGAGGCGATCGCCGAGTTCGAAGAAAGGGCCCAGTTCGGTCCGGCCTTGCTCCGTCGGAACAGTCCCGTTCAGCAGGAAAAGATTGCCGAAAGGAGTTCTCAAGAGCGGTCCGT
>JAACDH010000330.1 GCA_009936995.1 Rhodobacterales bacterium | reverse complement strand
TTCGACGCCTGGGCACTAAAAAATGGGGTCGAAGCGCAGACCGCGCAGACCGAATACGTCTCGTTGGTTAATCGACTGCTCGGATAAAACCCTTTGCTACAAGTGTCGATGCTCCTGCAACTCATCATCTTCGCAGGGGTCGCGTTCTCCGAACCGTCCTCGGACTATACGCCCTCCGCGCAAGAACTCACCCTTCACCAGGCGCTGAGCGCTCGTCACAATGTGCCCAGCTGTGAGCAACTCGAAGAGGGCATCGACCATCCGGCCACCGCATGGCTCAACCTCTCCGAACACGCAGCGACGCCACCTTGGGTTCCCCTTCGCGCGGCCACATGCCTGATCAAACGGCACGCGGAGAACCCAGCTGTGAAGAACGCGTTTCTGCGCTGGGTCAGCGAAGAGCGCTGGATGGGCCTCGGTAAACAACTGCTGAATCAGCTCGACCAGCTCCCCGAATCGCACGCGATAGAGGTCGCCACGCAAGCGCTGGCAAACGGTCCCGCTTCTCTCGACGCCAAGGGTCGGGTCCTGAACGATTCGCGTCCCGGTGTCCGTGCGCTAGCGACGAGGCCTCCACCGCTGTAGAGGCTTGCGCCCAGAATCCTGTCGATTTTAGCGAAGTGGACGCGTTCGCCTTCACTGCCGACGCGCTCAGCTAGGTCTCGAGCTGCTCTATCACGGGGACGGGCTCGTCATCGCCCGACGTCACCAAGGCCAAGAAGTCTGTCAGGTCTTCGACGATAAGGTAGAGCGCGGGAACCAAGACCAGAATGATGCCCGTAGCGAACAGTACTCCGAAGCCCAAGCTGATGGCCATGGGAATCAGAAAACGCGCCTGCATCGAGGTCTCGAAGATCATCGGCGCTAGGCCAAAGAACGTGGTGAGGCTGGTGAGCAGGATGGGACGCAGGCGCCGTTTTCCACCCAACATGATTGCGTCATAGGCGGACACCCCCTGGGTCCTCGCCGTATTCGCTGCGTCTATGAGCACCAAGGAGTCGTTGACCACCACGCCAGAGAGCGCCACAACGCCGAAACCGCTGATGATGCTGAGGTCGTAGCCCATGATGATGTGCCCCAACACAGCGCCGACGAGCCCCATAGGGATAGCAGCCATAACCACGATAGGCTGGAGGTAACTACGGAATGGGATGGCCAACAAGGCGTACATAACAAACGCTGCGATGAGGGCATTGCGCCCTAGCGCCGCCATCGTCTCGGCCTGTTCGCGCTGCTCTCCGACAAATTGAATGGTCAGTCCCGGATATTTCTCTTGAAGCATCGGGAAGGTCTCTTCGGTCAACGACGCCAACACGTCACTTGTAGAGCTCGTGCCCGGAGCGCGATCCGCCGTCACACTCACCACCCGTTGGCCACTTTCGCGGGCAATCGAGGTGGGAGAAGTGCCACGATCGAAGGAAGCCACCGATGAGAGCGGCACAGACCTGCCCAGGGGCGTGCGAATCCAGAGCTCTTGTAGATCGAACTCACTTGCGCGCTCTTCCCGTGGCAGACGCACCATCACGCGAATTTCGTTGCGACCACGCTGTTCACGCAAGGCCTGCGACCCGAAAAAGCTACCTCGGATCTGTCGAGCCACATCGACGGCCGTGAGACCGACAGTGCGTGCGCTGGGCAGGATATGGTAGTTCAGTTGCTCCTTACCGGAGGCAAAGGTGTTATCAACGTTGGTGAGCGAAGGGTAGGTTCCCAGCACCAGACTCATCTCGGCGGCGGCCTTGCCGAGCATCTCGTTTTCGGGGTGTGAGAGCTGTGCATCGACAGCTTTACCCGCACTGGGGCCGGACGCGTGCTGGAATACGATCGCTTCAATTCCCGCGAGCTCCGGCGTGTTTTTCTCCCACACGGTGGTGCAATCGAGGGCGGAAAATTCCCGGGTGGCGGCTTCGGGAAGCTCGAGCTCGACCGTGAGCAGGTGCGCGCCGTTTTCGCGTGTACCGCCAGCCGGTCCGAATCCCGCCGCCCCCTGCCCGACCACGGTAAACAGATCGGCGTCCTCCCGATCGATGTCGAAGGCCACGATAGTGGACTCTGCGGCACGCTCTATGGCCTCTCGGACCACCAACGTCCGCTCGACCGGCGTGCCGATAGGCATCCGGACCAGTACCTTCACCACATCGCCTTCGATGGCCGGGAAGAAGTTGAATGGCAACAAACCACCGGCGACGACGCCAAGAGTCATGATCAAGGACATTAATCCGGCACCCACCGATATGTACCTGTATGTGAGAGCCTTATCGAGGAATGGACCGTAGCGTGTGTTGCCAAACTTCTCGAGACGTGACGACATGAATGTGGAGAGTCTTCCGAAGAATCGCAAGGGCTTGGGGAGCGGGCGCTTGGAGCTGTGCCCCAGATGAGCCGGTAGTACGAAGAACGACTCCAGCAGGCTGAAGATGAGCACCAAGATGACAATTTGCGGCATCTGGTTGAAGATCTTGCCCATGAACCCAGGCACGAACATCAGTGGCGCAAATGCCGCCATGGTGGTGAGGATAGAGAACGTGACCGGCATGGCCATCTGCTGGGCACCCTTCACCGCGGCGTCGATGGCCTTCTCGCCCCGTTCTTGGGCCGTATAGATGTTCTCTCCAACAATAATCGCGTCGTCGACCACCATTCCCAGTGTGACAATGAACGCGAAGAGCGTGATCATATTGATGCTCATGCCCAACAGGGGCATCAGCGCGAAGGCGCCAAAGAACGAGATGGGAATCCCCAGGGCGACCCACACGGCCAGGCGCAGCTCAAGGAACGTAGCCAGCACCAGAAACACCAGGAAACCACCGGATGCCGCGTTACGAACCAGCAGACTGATCCGGTCTCTAAGTACCTGGGAATCATCGTCCCATACGCTGACCTCCATCACGGCGGGCAGTGTAGCTTCCAGCTCTGCTTGGACCTCGCGGACGGCATCGGCCACACGCTGTGGCGTCTCATCGCCGACCCGATAGGCCACCACTCGGACGGCGGGTTTGCCGTTAAAGAAGCCGAACAAGTCGATTTCCTCGTAGTCGTCGCGAATGTTGGCGACATCGCCCAAGCGCACCATCGAACCACTCGCCGTGGCCCGAATCACCACGTCCTCGAACGCGGTTCCGGTGAGCTTTCGATCGGCCACTCGCACCAATACCTCGCCCTGATCTGCCTTTACCGCGCCGACGGGAAGCTCTAGCGAGGCCGCCTTGATTTGGTTGGCCACCTGATCGAGGGTCATGCCCAGCGACTCAAGGGCAGCCCGAGGCATATCTACGCTCACTTCGAGCGGTCGAATTCCCTCGAACTCCACCTGAGTGACGTCGGGGTGTTCCAAGATCATCGTTCGAGCTTGTTCGGCGACGGCGTGAAGAGTGGCGGCATCTTGATCGCCGCTGATCACCAGAGAGATGACCTGCGCCCGCGGCGTCAGCAGCCGAACTTCAGGCCGTTCGGCGTCTTCGGGAAAAGTGAGGATGCGATCAACCGCACCCTTGGTGTCCGCCAGGGCCTTGTCTTTGTCGGCGCTCAGCAGCAGCTCGACGTTCACCGAGCCACCCCCCTCGGACGACACCGAGGTGATCCGTTTCACACCGTCAACGCCGCGAACCGCCTCTTCGACGGCCAGCACTATACCCTGCTCTACTTCGCTCGGACTGGCTCCTGGGTACGGGACAGCCACCAGAACGGTGTCCATGGAGATCTCGGGAAAGACCACTTGCTTCACGGTAAACAGGCCAACCAATCCGGAGACAAACAGCAGCGCCATCAGCAGATTTGCCGCGACAGAGTTTTTGGTCATCCAGGCGATGGGGCCCGAATACTGGAACTTTGACTGCGACATTACAGCTCCCGCCCTTCACTATCGTCCAAAGTAGCCTCGGCCGCATCCTCGTCAGAGAGCACGCGCAACAGCATACCCTCGATGGGGGCCGTCACCGTGCTGACGATGACTTGGTCACCGTTGTTCAGCCCTTCACCCACCGACACCAGACCTTCGTTGCCCCACACCAGCGCGACCGTTCGGCGCTCTAGGGTGTTGTCCTTCGAGACGACGAACAGTTGATCGCCGCCATGCAGTGCCCGCCGAGGAATCACAAAGCCCTCGGACACGCCCGTTCCGTACAGCGTGACGTCGACAAAAGCCCCAGGAAGAAGAGGTAGACCATCGCCAGCCAGCGGATCGTCGATGGCCACCAGCACCGATGCCGTTCGGGTCTGTGGGTCGAGCTCGCCGCCCAGCTGAAGGACGTTGCCCTCCCGCTCGATGAACTTGCCGTTGCCGATGGACTGTTGAACCAAGGCCAGAGAGCCCAGTTGGCCCTCGCTGGGCAACACGATGAGACTCATATCGTCTATGGACACTGCTACATTGACCCAAAACTGATCGGTTCCGACCAAGGTGGCCACCTGGGACTGTGGACCGACCACCTGACCTAAATCCACAGACTCATTGACCACCATCGCGTTGAACGGCGCCCGTAGCCGGGTCCGTTCCAACGCCAATTCGGCCCGGTCCAGCCCGCTCTTGGCCGCGTCGACAGCCAGCTCGACGTTCGCCAGCTGAGGCTTGCGAAGGGCCAACGGCGCCGAACTCTCATCTCGGCCACCACCGAGCAGCTCCCATTCGCGCTTGGCGATGAGCTGCCGTCCGTGCTCTAGCTTCAGCTCGAGTTCGGCCTGATGGACTCGGCTCTGCTCGCCCCGTACGCCCAGCTGGTAGTCGCGGCTGTCGATGCGCGCCAACACCTCGCCCTTCGCGAAACGGCCGCCGGGAATCAGCTGTGGGGCCACAAACTTCAGTTCACCCGACACCTGGGGAATCACCACCACCCGTTGGGCAGGGGCTACGGTTCCGCGAGCGCGCACTTGGGCGGGTTGGTCGGAGTGTTCTACCACCACGACCTCAACCAAAGGCGCTACCACAGCGGGGTCAGAGCGCTGGGCGGTGGGTTTCATCATCACCATGGCCCCCGCACAGAACACGCCAAATCCAACCAAAGCCACCGGAACGAGCACTCGAATCATCAGCTTATTCATCGAACCCCTCCCAGGGTTTCGTCGCGCACCCAGGCTCCACCAAGTGCGTCGTGAAGTTGAATACGCGCGCCAACGGCGTCTCGCTTGGCCTGTAGAACGGCCAGCTCTGCGGATTGATGGGCTCTCTCGGCCGTGAGCACCGACAGATAGCTGTCGAGGCCGGCGAGATAGCGGTCTTTAGACTCGTCGAAGGCGGCCTTCGCAGCCCTCTCTTGCTCCAGCACAGCCTGATGTCGAATGCCCTGCTGTTCATCGAGAGAGAGCGCACTCTCGACCTCGGCGACCGCGTTGATCACCGTGCTATTGTAGGTGTGAATTGCCAGGGATTCACTCGCCCGGACCGTGCGAATTCGGCCGTGAAGGGCGCCGCCATTAAACAGGGGCACCGACAAGTTGAGCCCCGCACCCCAGGCAGGGCCGCTGTTAAAATCGCCGTCTATCCACAGCCCGGCCCAGCCCGCTTGTCCCGATGCGCGCAACGACGGCAATAGACCCAGCTGAGCGCTGGTCCGATTGGCCGCAGCCCCACTCATTCGAGCATCGACCGCCCGAATATCGGGGCGGTTCGCGAGCAAGTCGACCGGCACTCCGGTCTGTGGCAGCGAGGTTGGCTCGGGGAGGGCTCCAACCACATCCGGTTCGGCGCCTACTTCGCCCAACATGGCCGTCAGCTGGCGAGCGCGACGCTCTCGAAACGCGGTCACGCTGGGCAAGGCGGCTTTGGTGGTCGCGAGCAGCTGCTGTTGTTGGAGGACATCCAGGCCACTGGCACCACCGGCCTCGTACCGAAGAGTGACCAGCTCTAGCAACGCTTCTTGGGCGGTGACCTGGCCGGCCAACAAGGTGAGCTGTGCATTGGCAAGCACCACGTCGTAGTAGGCCGCAGCCGCAGCCGTGGTCATCACCAAACGGGTGGCCTCTGCGTCGCCTTTGGCCGCCTGACGCTCGTAGCTACTTCCCCGCCAAGCCAGGGTTTGCCGGCCGAAGACATCGAGGCCCCAACTGGACACCAACAGGCCGCTGCCGGTGTTGCACAGTTCAGGGGCATTGGGGTCCGGCGCGAAGACCTGTCCGAAGGCGCCGGGGTTGGTCAACAACACGGCTGGGTCGAAGTTGGCCAACGCCGTATTCGACGCCACCGAAGTGCACATCGAAGCGGTGTATGGCCCCGTATTTACACCCGCCTCGAAGCTCGCCATGGGCAGCAAGGGCGAAAACGTCTGCAGCTCGACGCCTTGCTGGA
This sequence comes from Rhodobacterales bacterium, assembly GCA_009936995.1. Classification (GTDB taxonomy): domain Bacteria; phylum Myxococcota_A; class UBA796; order UBA796; genus JAACDH01. Next base: position 1,134 of record JAACDH010000330.1, on the reverse strand, counting down.
TGTGGAACAAATCTTGGATTCGAGCCACATCGGGGTTGTTGGCAAGGACGTTCTCCATCACCGCAGTGAGTTGTGGGTCGTTGAACGCGACCCACCAGGGAGCTGTCTGGACCTGCCCGGTGCCCGTTCTGTAGACGGCACTTGGATTTAACTCGATGGAATCCGCCGCATGAGCAGGGGCCATCAGCAGCAGCGCAAGCATCGAGATCGTGCGCATTAGACGGTCTCCGTCGGGGCGATTCCATGCAAGACGGTCTGGATGACTTGGGTGACATAGACATCGGAATCGAGCGGAGGCAGCTGGTCGCCTAAGATGTGGGTGAGCACCGTCTGTGACTGAACCGAGCCCAAAAGAATGAACGCCAACCCGGTGGTCTCATGGGGTCCGAGTTGTTCTTGCTCTACCGCCTTGTCCAACCAACCAGCCAGCGCCCGAATGGCCGCGAGCGGTTGCGCTACGTCGCATTTTCCCATCATTTCGACGGGGCTGAAACCACAAGCCTTGAGGACTATCAACCGGGGAAACATCTTCACGAAGAACCGTCGCAGCATCCCCAGCAGGCGAATGAGTTGATCGGCGATAGGCTCCTCGGTGTTGGGGCCAGCGAGGAGCACTGGCAAGAACGGCGGTGTCGCGTCCGGTGCCAGCGCCTGGAAGATCAGCGCCTGCTTGGTGCCAAATCGCTTGAACAGTGCCGCCTGGGACACACCCAGAGCCTTGGCGATGACCGTGGTGGCGATGTTGGGGTTCTCGAGGAGGAGCGCTCGCGCGGTAGAGAGGATTTCTTCATCGGAGACTTTTTGAGGTCGGGCCATGCCAGCTCAATTAGTTAGTGTGCGCTCACTTACTATTTTAGTTGCTGCAGATTGTGCAAAAAAAAGGATGTCCTGATTTGTCCGAAATCAACGACTATGAGGATTTGGCAGCCAACGCATTCTCGCTTTTTGCCGCCCAGCCGGCAGCTCGCCACAGGGCTCATCTCCAACGAGGACCTTGCCATCATCGCTGATCAACAGCGTTCCCCCTGGAAGCACCACCACTGCTTCCGGGCGTAGATCGTTGACCACCTCGACCCGGCGAGGGGACGTCCCCGGACCATCCCAGTGGTACCGCGCAAAGTCGCGAGACAGGCC
>JAACDH010000329.1 GCA_009936995.1 Rhodobacterales bacterium | reverse complement strand
GGTGCGTTCGTGTTCGAGTCCGTGACGTGCCTCTTGTCCGTAGAAGCCGCTGACGCGCTCGATCAGGTCGGGGTCTTTGATGTGCGGCATGTAGTGGCGGACGCTGCGCATGAAGAAGCGCTCGCCCTCGGGAAACAGCAGGTGGAGCCCATTGAGGGCGTGGGTGAATTTGGCGCAGTCGCCCATCCAATGGCGGGGAACACCGTCGTCGAACGGGAAATCCATTTTGCGAACTCGGATTTTGGGTTGCACCATTATGGGTTCCTTCGGGCATTGAACACGGTTCAATAGGAGTCTAATCGTCTATTGAACAAAGGTCAATAGACCCTGTTTGGGTTATATGAAAAGGGATGACTGATTCTAGATCCCGACTCGAGCTCGACGAGCGTCGCGCCCAGCTGCTCGAGGTAGGCATGCGGCTGTTCATTCAACGCTCCTACGACGATGTCCAAGTCTCCGACATCGCGGCCGAGGCGGGCGTCTCGAAAGGACTATTGTATCACTACTTCGGTGGAAAACGGGCCTTGTATGTGGCGACAGTGGGGCACTCGGCGGGGCGACTGCTCGAGGCCATCCAGGTAGACGGCGACGTCGCCGGGCACGAACGCTTGACCCTCAGCCTCAACGCTTACTTCGACTTCGTGGCCGAACGTTCCGACGCCTACCGGGGCTTGATGCAAGGTGGATTGGGCGCCGACCCCGAGATCTTGGCGATTCTGCAGCGCACCCGGGCGGCGATTGTTTGGCAAACCTGTGAAGCCGTCGGACTCTGTGAGCCGCGGCCCGCCTTTCGAGTGGCAGTGTTTAGCTGGATTGGGGCAGTCGAGGCCGCTTTATCCGATTGGCAGGAAAACAAAGATGTGCCCAGAGAGCAGCTGGTGGGCATGCTCTCAGCGTCGCTTTTCGTACATTTGTCCTTCGCTGCGGCCGCTGATCCCGATGCACAAGTGGTCTTGGAGCCGCTAACTGGATATTTGCCGCCGCTCTGAGGCGAACATGGCACTGACCAATAAACAGAATCGACACCTTCGCGCGCTGGCGCACCACCTCAAGCCCGTTGTGATGGTCGGCGACAAGGGCCTCACCGAAGAGGTCGTCGCTGCAGCCGACGAGCAGCTCAAGTTCCACGAGCTGGTCACAGTGAAGCTTACCGGCTCGGACAAAGCGACCCGCGGTGCGACCAGCGAGTCCTTGGCCGCCGGCACCCGTTCGGCGGTGGTTCAGGTGATTGGCCGCACGGTTGTTCTGTACCGTCCTCGCAAGAAGAACCCCGCGATCGTGCTGCCGGCTTAACATCGCGGCCGCGCCAGGTACGCTTGGGCTAACGACGCGACGACATCACTGGCCTCGCACACTCACTTCCTTCAGACTCGTCGATCCGCCAGACCGGCGGGAGGCTCCCAACGCCAGCCTGGGTGGGCCTGGCGTCGGCATGCCGGGGAATTAAAAAAGGGTCCACGACGCGATCTTGCCACGTTTGAGGATTTCGCGCCTGCGAAGAATCGAGGAGTTGGCTATCTTTCTGTGCGGCCTCGAACTCGGGTGTCGCGAAGGGAGTTGCTTGTCTCAAGAAACCAGGTTGCTAGATGGTATTGTCCGACCCATGGTGCGCTCGGCACTGCTTGAGCACGAGATGATTGTGGCGGCGGCCGTCCAATGGATGGAGCAGCAGGACGTCGATGCCGACGATGGTCGGTCTAAAGAGGACTGGTCGTTGGCCTTGGTCGACAAAACCGTGGCCGGCCAGATCGTTCAGGAGAGCGGCTGGGGCGAGGCCTTCACCGATGTCGATAGACTGCTCGCGGCGTTCCAGTCGCTGGAGCTGGAGCAGATCTTGTGCTTCGAAGACTTCGACTTCAGCGTGCGTGAGGGGCATCAAAACGCCATCGCCGACATCGCCGGAAGTGACGATCCCACTGTGGTCCGCGGTTACGTCTTTTACACGGGCCAAGACCTCGACGCCGTGCTCAAGGGCCGGCCTCTGTTGATCGCTTTTGGTGCCTGGGGATTCACTGGAATCGCCGTGGTCCGCCAGGCGCTGGTCAACGCCCTAGGCCAAGCGGGACTCGAGGTCGCCGAGGGCACGGTCGATGAACGCGTTTCGGTGAAAATACAGTGGCATCGCCGCGGGTGGGCCAGCGGCGACTTGGGGCCAGCAGCGCTGATTTAGACGAGCGTTTTAGCCGAGGTACTGGGCCACGCGGTCCGTTCGCTTGTCGCCTTCCTTTAGCGTCGTCAGCAATTGTGTTCGCATGGCGGGTAGCGCCTCACCACCCGTGCGTCGAGCGACCAGGGCTTGGAGGTAAGCGTCGTCCCACATGGGACGCTTGACCAGGGACAAGGCCTGCTGTGCGAAGTCGAGGGCGCGCTCTTGTTCGATGCCATCTTCGAGGTACAGCGTGGCCAAGGAACGAAGCACATCTTGGCTGGGAGCTTGGTTACCGCACTGACCCGGAGAGCAGCAGTTTTGCTGCATCGAGGCCTCGAGGGCTGTGGCAGCAGCTTCGCGATGACCGCCCGCGACCCGAACCCGGGCGAGCAAAGCGTACAGGCCCTGACTGCGTGGGTGGGTCTTGATCAGCTTGGTGAGCACGGACTCGGCTTCGGGGAGCTGTTCATTTGCGAGGAGCAGCTGCGCGAACAGCGCGCCACCCTGCTCGGGCTCGTCTACGCGGACCGAGCGAATCACCCGAAGCGCGCCCTTCACATCGCCGGTTTCGGCGGTGACCAGTGCGAGCAGCTCGCCGCTGTGTTGGCGGCCCATATTCCGGTGTTTACCAACCAATTCGGCAAAGCCGCGGAGCTCGTAAGCGGTGGCCTTTGGGTCGCCGAGGTTGTGGGCGGCCCGTGCCCGTTCCCAGCGAACCAATGGGGCGTTGTCGTCGAGGGCGAGCAGGGCGACGAGCGCCTTGGACGCTTGGCCTTCCTCGAGATCGAGCACAGCTTTAGCGAAGGTTGTACCTAGGTCGGCCACGCCAGAACGGAGGTCTTCGGGGTAGTTCTCTACGATGAGGGCTAGACGAGCTTCGAGGACTTCCTGTTCGGGATCGAAGAGGTCGTCCTTGGCGTTGTCTTGGAGCCAAGACGCGCCGCCGGTGACCCCGAGGGGATCGGCTGCGCGTTGTTTGGCTTCTTTTTTCCGACGAGCGTGTTCGGCGGCTTCGCTGCGGCCGGTGCGTACCATGCGCAGCTCGCGACGGAGTGCCTGGACTTTTTCGGGGTCGTCGCCGTGATCGTACTCTTCGACGAGCTCGAGGTGCACTTGAACGCGTCGGTCGTCGCCGGCCTGTGCCCAGCTGATGGCGTGCTGCAAGTTGAGGATGGCCAGCGCTTGCTCGGATTCTTGGAGGAGCGACTTTGCGGATGGCTTCTCGATTCCGAGCAGCTCCATTCGTGCGTCGTTTGGTTTGCCACGTTCGAGTAAGGATTTTGCGGTTTCGATGCGGTCGTCGTCGCTGGGGAAAATCCAGGAAAGCAGTCCCATCACTCCTCCTCTTCCGTGTGGATATCTTCGTCATCGAATTCGCCGTAGTCGTCCAGATTGGCGTAACGGCGGTACTCTTCTAGGAAGGATAGCGTACGTGGCTCGACGCGGTCTACGTACAAAATACCGTCGAGGTGGTCGCACTCGTGCTGGGTGACCACCGCGGGGAAGCCCTGGAGCTCGTAGGCTTTGGGTTTTCCGAAGCGGTCGAAGGCCTCGAGGCGGATGTGGTTGGGACGGGACACTCTTCCGCGCATCTCGGGTACCGATAGGCAGCCTTCCCAGCTGGTGTCGCATTCTTCGGTGAGGTGGGTAATCACCGGATTGACCAGGAACTCTGGTTCGTCGGAGAGCACCAGAACCACCACGCGAACCGGCATATGTACCTGGGGCGCCGCCAACCCTGCACCCTCGTACTCGTCCATGGTTTCGAGCAGGTCGTCACAGAAGCGCTGGAATTCGGGGCTCTTGTACTCTTCGGGCTCGATTGGACGGGATACCTGTCGAAGAACGGGGTGTCCCATGCGTGCGACTTTGAGAATGGACACGACCAGCTCCTGCTTGAGCCACCCAGATATCTCGCGGACCTCCGCTGAGCTGGGCACTACGGGCTACAGTACACACCGTGCGAACAACGTCTACCATTCTCCTCCTTTGCGTGGCCTCCGCAGCCCTCGCCCAAGAGCCCGCGGCCTCCGATTCGGTCCGCTCCGGCAGCCTTCGGCAACGGGCGTTGGTGGACGACGCTGATTTGGTATTGTTTTATGCCTCCGAGCAAGAGGGAGAGCTCGGAACTTGTGGCTGCAAGGAGCGGCAACTGGGGTCGATCGCCCGTCTGCAAACCTACGTAGAAAGTTCAGACGCCGCGAACCCAAGCACACCGTCTCTCTTGTTAAATGCGGGTGCTTGGGCCAGTAATCGAATCGGAGATGTCGGTCAGCTCACCGCCGCCGCGCTGATCGCAAACCAGTGGATGATTCAGGCCAGCGAAGCCGCCGGATTCGATGTGCTGAACGCCTCCTACCGAGACGTGCCGTGGTTCCGAACCACCGACGTGCCCGACCTGGTGGTTTCAACCAACGGCGAAGGGGGCGGGGTGGGCGTTCGCTACTTCGAAGCCGGACCGCAGACGGTGGCCGTGCTCGGGATCAGTCGTCTGGGGATGCGCCACATTCAGCCCGACGACCTGATCTGGCACGACGCCGTCCAGTCTGTCGCCGAGGCCCTTCCCGAAGTGCGCAAGAAAGCCGACCTGGTCGTCGTTCTGGCCTACGATATCGGCGAGGACGCCAAGCGCTTAGCGAGTCTACGCGGCGTCGACGTGCTGATCGAGGCGTCGGCCTTCGTAGCCCAGGATCCGCCATGGTTTGAGCGGGGACAGGTGTGGGTGCGCGCCAACTACCAAGCGCAGCGGATCGGCGAGTTGCGACTGTGGATCGAGGATGGCCAGATCGTGTCGGTGCGCGATCGCCTAATCGACCTCGACGACCGAATACCCAGCAACGGTCAGCAAAAACGACTGGCAAAACGGGCCCAACGCGAGATCGACGGAGCGTTGCTTGATGGGGGCTGACGCGCGTGGGGCGCTGGCGAAGCTGCTGATCGCGGCGGCGGTCACCTGGCACCTCTTGGTCACCCTGGCGCCGGCTTGGGTGACGGTGAGCACCAAGCCGTCGCTCGGGCGTGACTTTGCGTCGTATTACTACGCCGTACAGGTGGCCGCAGACGGCAAAGACCCCTACGCCAAGGGCAACCTGAGCAAGGCGGCGCGGAAGTCCGGTAAGAAGCGTGGCGTGCACCCCTTCCTGTACCCGCCGCCGTTCCTGCTGGTCATGGTCTGGGCCCTTCCGCTCGACCTAATGACGTCGTACAAGGCGTGGTTCTGGCTGGATGAGCTCTGGTTAGCCGCGGCGATGTTCGCGCTGTGGGCCTGGTGGAAACCCATGGGGCGCGGCGTGGGTGTGCTGTTGGCCATCTCGGTGGCCGCGTTCACGGCGGTGTCGGGTAACCACATTATGGGCCAGGCGAATTTCGTGGGTTTAGCGTTCGCGGTGGCGGGCTTGTGGCAGGCGGACCGAGGTCGTTGGCTCGTGGGCGGCGCGCTCATGGGCGCCGCGTGCATGGTGAAGATGAGTCCAGCGCTGTTCGTGGGGTGGTGGCTCATGCGTGGCAAGTGGCGCGAAGCCCTCGCTGCCTGCATGTCGGCGTTGTTGCTGTCGGTGGCGGCGTTGCCCCTGATTGGCTTCGAGCATCAGCTGGCGTTCTATACCCGCGTCCTGCCTCTGTTTGGATCTGGTGATTATAATGGTTTGACCATACCCATTGACATGTTTGGGAACCACAGCATGCCCAACCTATGGCATCAGCTGCTGTGGATTCCGGGACCGAAGCTGTCCACCACGGCACAAACGCTGTCCTCCATGACCGCCATTTCGTTGGTGCTGGGACTTGGATGGCGATTCCGGTACGAAGACGCCGATCTTTTGGCCCGTGCGAATCAAGTGGGCGCCATCGGCATCGCCATGTTGCTGGTGCCTGTCTACACCTACGAGCATCACTGTATTTGGGCTTTACCTGCCATTGTGGCTAGCGTACTCGCGCTCAGTCAGGGTCGACTTGGGTGGGGCTGGGCGCCCGTGTTGTCCCTGGCCTTTTGCTTCTGGGCGGTGGAGATCAGCGACATGAAGCGTATGCATCTGTCGATTAAGTCCTCACTTCCTGCGCTGGGTTGGTTGATTCAAGAGGCGAAGTTCCTGGCCCTCTTGGTTTTTGGTGCGGCCTCTGCTTTGGCGGGTGCGCGCACCGGCCCGATCTACAATGCGGTCCCCGGAGAGCGTGAACATGTCCCAGCCCAGTGAGTTTCAGGCAGACCTTTCTGCAGATGAACTTCCATACAGCCGTTACGAACGAATTTATTTGTTGCTTGCTGCGGCATTTGTGACCACATTGGTGCTCACAAATGTGGTGGGAATTAAGCTGTTCCGTTCACCCTACGACCCCGAGTTTGCGCTCACCACGGGCATCCTGACCTACCCGCTCACGTTCCTATTTACGGATCTGGTGTCAGAGATTTATGGAAAGAAGCGCGCCGACTTCATGGTGGTACTGGGCTTCGCCATGTCGATGCTGATGCTGGCGATTACCCAGCTCGCGGTCGCTGTCGAGCCTCACCCGTATTGGGTGTCACCAGGCGGATACTTCGCCGACGGTTGGGCGTCGGCGGCCGGGGCTCCAGCGCAGTCGGGCCTCGAGGGCTACCAGCACGCTTTCGAGTCGGTCTTTGCGCTCCAAGGCGTCTTGCTGTTCGGCTCGATGTTGGCGTACATGCTTGCACAGCTCTGCGACAACTACCTGTACCACTTCTTCAAGCGCCTCACCGATGGCAAACACCTTTGGCTGCGGAACAATGGCAGCACCTTTGTGAGTCAACTGGTCGACACAGCGGTCGTGAACTCTATCCTGTTCTACGTTGGATTCGGCATGGAGTTCTGGGCAGGATTCTGGATTATGGTCACGATATACCTGCATAAGTTGGTGCTGGCTGCGGTCGATACTCCGCTCGTCTACTTGGGCGTCTGGGTAATTCACAGGCTACTCGGAGACGAAGTCCATCGCTCTCAGGCGGCCCGATGAGTGGCGGTCACGCCCTGGTCACCGGTGGAGCGAAGCGAGTGGGCCGAGCGATCTGTCTAGAGCTCGCTCGCAGCGGATTCGATGTAGCCGTGCACTACCGGTCTAGCGGCGAGGGTGCCGAGGCCACCGCTCAGGCGTGCCGCGACCTGGGGGCCCGCGCGTGGACGGTACGGGCCGATCTTGCAGAGCCGTCGCAGGTGTTGGCGATGGTCGAGGCCGTCAAATCGCGCTGGGACAGGCTCGAGCTGTTGGTTAACAACGCCTCGCTCTTCTACGCCACGCCCTTCGACCAGATCGATGACGCAGATTGGGCTCGAATGATGCAGGTAAACCTCACGGCGCCGTTCGTGCTCTGCCGAGAGCTGCTTCCCCTGCTCCGAAATGGCGATCCTCAAGCGCTCTCGGCGCCAGAGGGGCAACATGGCGTGGTGGTACATCTCTGCGATATCGGTGCCGAACGACCCGTCCGCGGCCATACCCATTACTCGGTGAGCAAGGCCGGTTTAGTGATGTTGATGCGATCGATGGCCGTGGAGCTCGCGCCCGCTATTCGCACGGTCGGCGTCAGTCCGGGGCAGGTGGTCTGGCCGCCCGACTACACCGAAGAAAAGCGTAAGCGCCTGGCTCTACGCATTCCTATGGGACGCGTGGGCACTGCCCAGGATATCGCCACCCTCGTGCGCTACGTAGCGTTAGAGGGGCATTACCTCAACGGCATCATCCTGCCCGTCGATGGCGGCTTGGCCTGCCGATACTAGTCCTCTGAACGGGAGTTTTTGCGTGGACCGCGACACCTTTATCCCCATCGCTGGACTGGTCGGCCTCGCGCTCGCGGGCGGCGCACTGTTGTACGCAAGCAGTGGTCCCCCTCGGGTAACCACGCCGCCCGGACCGCGGGTCTCTCGTTCGAAAGCGCCCAAGTCGGAGCCTGTGAAGGCGCTGCTCCACCAGACACCTATGGGCGAACGGACACCCGCGCCCGTAGACGCGCGGAACGTGGTGGTGGTGACGGGGTGTGCCATTCGCAGGGATTTCATCGGCGTCTACGGTGATGTCAGCGGCACATCTCCCACCATCGACGGCTTGGCAAACGGCGGCGTTCGCTTCGATGACGCCCTCGCGAGCGCCGTGTCTACCCGGCCGGCCATGGGCTCGTTGTTCACCGGCCGTCACGCGCTCGACCTCGGATTGACCACCGCCGACATCAAGCCGCTCACCGCCAGCCTTCCCGACGACGCGGTTACCCTCGCCGAAGTGTTGGCGGGTCAAGGCTGGTACACGGTCGCGGTGAACACGCATCCCATCACGCAACGGTCTAGTAGCCATCTTTGGCAGGGGTTTGATGCCGTCCGCGACGCTCATCCTCAGGGGTGGTTGCCCGCCAGCAGACTGCCCAATCGCAAGGCCGCCAAAATCGGTCTCGACTTGATCTCCCAACGCCCCGCTGACCGGCCGTTTTTCCTTCACCTGCTGCTCACCGACGCCCACAAGCCCATCCGTGTGCCGCCCGACGAGTTCCGTCCCATCGAGGAGGACGGTCATAGCCATGCGCCATACCGGGCGTCCATTCAGCGATACGATAGGTCTGTCGCCGACGTATTGGTCTGGCTTCGTCAAAACAGCGCCCTTGAGAACACCTTGGTCGTGCTGCTGGCCGACCACGGCGAGGGACTCAATTTTCCGCCTGATCACGGCGCTGCACACGGCCGATACCTGTCGCCCTCTGCCGTCCGTGTCCCCATGATCTTCTCGGGCGCCGGTGTTGCCAAGGGCCACGTTGTGCACGGACTTTCTAGCAACGTCGACGTGATGCCCACCATCCTAGGCCTGCTGAACGTGGACTATTCGGGCGACATCGACGGCAGGGATTGGTCGAAACAAGTGCACGGCGAGGCG
>JAACDH010000328.1 GCA_009936995.1 Rhodobacterales bacterium | reverse complement strand
TTCACCCGGCCTACGCCGACAAGCACGACGCAACCCACATGCCGAAGCTCAACGCCGGTCCGGTCATCAAGTCCCACGCCAACCAGAACTACACCACCGAGGGCGACACCGCGGCCCTGTTCAAGCTGCTGTGCGCCAAGGTCGACGCGCCCGTCCAGTTGTTCGTGAGCCGCTCCGATCTGCGCTGTGGCTCCACGGTTGGACCCATGTTGGCGTCTAGCCTAGGCTGTCGCAGCGTCGACGTGGGCAATCCCATGTTGTCGATGCACAGCGTGCGCGAGATGTGCGGCACCGCCGACCACAAGCATATGGTGGCGGCCGTGGGCGCGTTCTTCTCGGCCTAGACGCTACTCTTCCGCCATCTTCTCGAGCTCGGAGTAGCCGGGCAGAGACGACAGGTCGGGCACCACGATGATCTCGATGCGCCGGTTGTTCGCTTTTCCCTCTTTCGTGCGGTTGGTGTCGACCGGACGATTGGCGGCGAAGCTGGCCGCCGACACCCGATTGGCGGCGAGGCCGCTCTCGATCAACAGATCGGTAACCGCGATGGCTCGGGCCGAGCCCAGGTGCCAGTTGCTGGGGAAGCGTTCGGAGTGGATGGGCACATCGTCCGTGTGACCGGCGACTTGGTACTCGCGATCGGTAATGGAGGCGAGAACGGCCGAGACCTCGGAGATCGCCGTCTTGCCGTCCTTCGAAAGGCTAGCGGCACCCGGAGGGAACAGAATATCTGTCGCCAGCTCGACGACCATTTGGCCGTCGATGATCTTTACCTTGAGGGTACCGGCGTCGATCATCGCCTGGAACTTGGCCACAAAGTCGCGGTAGTTTTGCATAGCGCGCTCGGAGCGAAGGCGGCTCTTCTCCAGCTCCTTCAGGGCCTCTTCCATTTGGGCCACAGACGCCTTGAGCTCACCGGCTTCGGCCACCTTACTGGTGAGCTGACGGGCCAACTCGTTGAGACCGGACTGGGTGCTGGCCAACTCTTGTTCGAGCTGACTGATGTGTCCTTCTCGACCGGCCAGTTGGGACTGAAGATCAGCGACGATGCCATTCATGGCTTCGATCCGAAGGGACAGGTCGTCGCGCTCGGCTAAGGCGTCGTCGTATTTGCCTTTGGGCACACAGCCCACGGTGAGCGTGAACAGCACCGCGATGGTCAATAACTTGTGCATTTCCCCTCCTGGTCAACGGGATAGTTTGGCGGGCCAGCCCATGCAAGCGGTGAGTTAATTAGGGAACGCCGACCGCGACAACCCGGATGGACGTGCCGTCGTCGTAGAGCGTCAACGAATCCGCTTCGCCCTGTACGATCGGTACACTCTCCGGGATCTGCCCGAGATGGATCACCGCACCCGAGGTGCACTTCTGAGTACGGCGAACCTCGAGTCCCGGCGGAATCGACCACAGCAGGGTGAGCGCAGTGTCTTCTGCTGGGCAAGTGAGCTCGGCGCCGCGAGTCGCCGGCAAATGGACGTTCAAGATGCCGCCCTCGCCGTCTTGCCAGGTTCGCTGATAAAACAGGCCCTGGTGCGTAAAAAAGACATAGTGATCGGGCTTCTTCCAGCCCACCGCAAACTCCCCCTCGGCGTCGGTGCGGAACTCGGCCTCGACCGTCCTCACCACCACGTCAGAGATGGGCTGCCCGCCAGCGTCCAGTAAACGACCGACCATTCCAGCATCGCCGGTCTCGGTGACGCCATGACACGCGAACAGGAGCAGAAAAAGGGACATGGGGCCTCCGTGGCAGCAACCCACGTCACCCGCTACCGTGCTAGCGGCTCTCACGCACCTCTTACTGGGAGACTTCATGGCCCCTCGCGCAGTCGGTCCCGGCTTTCACGCCAAAGTGTTCGCCATGGTCAAGCGTGTGCCCCCCGGCCGGATCACCACTTATGGCGACGTGGCCACGGCATTGGGATCCCCCCGGGTCGCCCGCCATGTAGGCTGGGCCCTGGCTTCCCTCACCGACCGAGACGTCCCTTGGCACCGCGTAATCAACGCACAAGCGCGAATCAGCTTTAAAGGCGACTCCGTCCGCGGTGAGCTCCAGCGACAGCTCCTCGAAGCCGAAGGTGTGAAATTCGACACAAGAGATCGGGTCGACATGAAGGCACTGCGCTATCGATTCCACGATCTGATTCACAGCGACACGGAGACCCTTGATGTCTGACCGCACTTACCAAATCGTTCTACTTGGCGCGACGGGCTTCACCGGCGGCATCACCGCCCATTGGCTGGCGACCCAATTCCCAGACCTGAAGTGGGCTATCGCCGGACGGAATCGAAGCAAGCTCGAAAAGGTACGCGACAGCCTGGCCAAAGTCGCTCCCCACTGCGCCGAACTGCCCATCCTGGACGCCGACACCAACAAGCCCGATACCCTTCAGGCGCTGGCCGAATCCACCCAGGTACTGCTCACCACCGTTGGGCCGTTCATCAAGTACGGCGCACCGGTCATCGCCGCCTGCGTCAAGGCCGGAACCGACTACGTCGACAGCACCGGCGAGCCCGAGTTCGTGGCCACGTCCATCCGCGAGCATCACGAAGCGGCGATCAAAGCCGGTATTCGCATCATCTCCTGCTGCGGCTTCGACAGCATCCCCCATGACATGGGCGCCTGGTTCAACGTGCAGCAGCTGCCCCAAAAGCAGTCGATTCGCTGCGAGGGCTACGTACGCACCCGTGGAAAAGTCTCTGGCGGAACCTGGAATACCGCTCTCGAAGCCATGGGACGTCCGCAAAAGGGCGTCACCCGCGGGTTGGCCCCCTACGGCCCCGATAAACGGGCTCGGGGCATCAAGCGGTCCATTCACCGGGCTCCGGACGGCGGCTGGGGCGTCCCCCTCCCCACCATCGACCCATTAATTGTGCTGCGTTCAGCTCAGCTGCTCGGCTACGGGCCCGACTTCTCGTACGGTCACTACGCCCAAGTCAAGAGCACGATGTGGATGGCGGGTGGCCTCATCGGTGTGGGTACCGTTGCTGGCTTGGCCAAGTTTGGACCCATTCGTCGGCGGCTGCAGCGGATGATTCCCCCCGGAGATGGCCCCACCCAAGAAGAGATGGATCAAGGCTGGATGAAGGTCACCCACATCGGTACCGAAGGCGACAAGACGGTCCGAACCGTCATGCGATGCGATGGCGACCCCGGCTACAAGATGACCGCGCGGATGCTGGCCAGCTCGGCCCTGTGCCTGGCCCTCGATCGCGACGAACTCTCTGACCAGCTAGGCGTGATCACGCCAGCTGCGGCCATGGCTGAGGCCCTCGTCCCTCGCCTCGAACACGCCGGCTTCACCTTTGAAGTGCTGGACTAAATGACCACCGTGGCTCCCCTCTCTCGCTTACTACAGCACACCCAAGCCCATCGAAAGACGGTCTGGTTGGCCTCGCTCTGTTCGGTCTTGAACAAGCTGTGGGACCTCGCGCCGCCACTGCTCATCGGCGCCGCTGTCGACACTGTAGTCGAGCAAGAGAGCTCGCTCTTAGCTAGCTTTGGCGTGGTCGACGTGATGAGTCAGCTGTGGGTCTTGGTTGCCCTCACCTCGCTAATCTGGGGCCTAGAGTCCTTATTTGAGTACCTGTTCGCCATCCTCTGGCGAAACTTGGCGCAGACGGTCCAGCACGAGCTCCGCCTCGAAGCGTACGACCACATCCAGAAGCTCGATCTCGCCTGGT